>JANMEB010000532.1:0-3752 GCA_031376585.1 Planctomycetota bacterium
GCAGGCCGCCGCGTTGCCCGGCTGGGTTCCTTAGCCGACCATCCTGACGATCTCTTTTCGCCACACGTTTCGCTTGCCGCCGAACTCCTAGGCCGGCTTCAACGGGATCGTGGTGCGCTGCTTGGTGCTGGAATGCGAACCTCCAAGGCGACTCGCATACCAGCAAGGAGTAGAATTCCTCGATGGCACGGAACCACAGGCGGGAAAAAGCGTCGAATTTTTCGTTGAAGAAATTCCCTAGCCCAGTGGTCTCGTTGCTATACAGATATTCTCAGCCGCGAAGCGGCGGCCCCAGGTTGTGGTCAAAAGAATGGTTGTTGAGCCGCGGAGCGGCGGCATGAGTTACGAAATCATGCCACCGCATCGCGGTTCAAATCCAATTTCCCGTTCGCGCACCTGGGGCTTGCGCCCCAGGCTGTCGCATAACACCGCTTCGCGGTTCAAGAAAAACTTATGCATAACAACGAGCCCAGAGGCGTGGCCGAAGAGCTAATCCTCGTTCATCTACTGCGTCGTAATTCCTATGCAAAACAAATGCTTTTCGCCACGCAGGAATATCTCATCCCCTTCGATGGCGGCTGACGCACTGATGGTTTCGTCGAGTCGATTCACGGCGACGGTTTTAGGCGTCTGATCGTGGCTAAGGACCATCGTGGTTCCGGATAAATCGGTCACATAGATATTGCCATTGGCCGCGACCGGCGATGAATAAATATTTCCAAGTTCACCAAGTCGAAATGGCCCCGGTTGGTCCTTTCCACTCGGACCGTGCACTCGCGTCATGATATTTTGGTAGTGCGACAAGAAATAGAGGAAGTCATCATAGAGCAACATGGAAGGGACGTAGGGCGAGTTTCGGGTGCGAGTCCATACCACATGCTTGGTGTCGGTCAAATCGCCGTGGGCATCTTCGAGGTTGATTGCTATGAGGATCCTCTTTTCGTAGCTGCTCCCGACATAGAGCGTCCCATTCGCGTAAACGGGAGTTGCGACAACGTTGGAAGACATTCCTCTACATTCCCAGACGATTTCGCCAGAAACGAGATCGAATCCGCGAACTTGGTCGGTACCGCAGACGACGATTTGTGGATGTACAACTCCTTTGCTGTCCTTGCATTCAATTACGATAGGGGAGCTCCACGAAGTATCTTCGCGACGTTCCGTGCGCCAACGGTTCTTGCCAGTTCGCTTGTCCAAGATCACGAGAAAGGATCCATCCTCGTGATCCCAATTCACAATGAGAGAATCGCCGTAGAGGGTGGGTGAAGCCCCGTGACCATGACCATGCTTGGTGTGCATTGGGCCGAAATCTCGCTCCCAAACGACATCCCCCTGCAAATTGAGACAGTAGACTCCTTGTGAGCCGAAGTGAGCAAAGACAAACTCACCATCGGTAACTGGAGAGGCCGAGGCCAAACTGCCGGAAATGTGCCCCGCTTCGAGTGGCACTTCTTCACGAACCACTCGTTGCCATAAAATGGCTCCATTGCGACGATCGATGCCGATCACAACGAATTGATAACGGCTATCGATCGGCAAATTGTCGTGCTCGCCAGGTCGACCGCTCATGCGTGGCGACAGTTTTGGACCGACGGGAATAGCGGCTGTTACAAACACGTGATCATCCCCAAGAACCGGTGAACTATGCCCCTTCCCTGGCAATTCGGTTTTCCAGCGAATGTTCTTGGTGGTGGACCATTCCACTGGCGGCTTGGCATCGTAGGACACTCCCGTCCCCAAGGGGCCGCGCCATTGATTCCAATGAGAGAATGAACCAGCGCTCAGTTCGCGAGAAAGTTGATCTGCAGTTTTCGTCGTGACGGACTGGGCACTGACCGGGACTGAGATGGCGAGCAACCCCGCAATCAGGAGGCCGTAGCGGTTGGACAAAACAGGAGGTGTCATCTCTCCTCCGATCAAGGGTGAAGCGAGTTTCGCCAAGGGGTTAACGACCAATCAGCCGTCCCGGGAAGTGATTGATACGATCCGTGGGCGGCTACGGTTCGACGCTCCGGCTGGAACGGTCACGTTTTAGGCGGCATTAATCGAGCCCCAAAAAAATTGCGTGGTGGATATGACTCTGTTTTTGCGGGCGCCATCCATCTCGTGCCGCACGAACGCCATCACGGTGTGGCGGTCTTTGAATTTTAGTTCAGAACACACTTGGCACCGCCACTTATTGTGATCTGCACCACCGAGATTCTGGCCTATCCGCCATTTGGTAATGCGGAAGGCCGTGCTATGCAATCCTCTTGGCACTGGGTGAATGCTCGCTTTATGAAATTCCTAGCGATTGCCGAGATCCGTTAATAGCCCAGCTTGCCGACTGATACCGAATCGATCCGAGACGCGGCGTACATGGTGATGCAGGTTTCCGCTACGATTTGGCCACGATTCGTTTGACCCCGCCTGAGTTGAGCGCCGCAAAGTCGAGCAGAATCCTTGGCAAGCCGAGCCCGCCACGGTAACAGAGGTACATAGGCTGCCACTGGGGCTTAAACTTTTGCTTATATTGGCGTAAGCCTTCGTAGTTATAGAAATGCTCACCATGCTCAAAGAGTGCGTTGCCGATCTTATTCCAAACGGGCGCCAGCGGGTGATTGTCCAAACCTGACATCGGGGCCATGCCGAGTGAGAACCAGCGATCGCCTTGCTCTCTCCCCCAAGTCATAAGTTGTCCGAAGAGATAATCCATAATGCCGTTTGGGACGACTGCGCGATGGCGCATTAAGTCCACGGAAAGTTCGTCGCGGGAGTCGGTTAACCGAGGAAGTTCGCCATCGATTCGGGTATGCGCCCCGACACCTCCATCAAATCGCAGAATGGTTTCGAATTGCCACGTCGCTGTTAATCACAAACGGAGGTGTGACATTTTGAGTTTCCTTACTGATGCTCACGGTCATTGTGGGCGCAGCGGAAGCCCGCTTCGGAACCCGCACCGCGTCTTGTCTGTTCTTCGGCGTGCATTTTGTCACGATGATCGCCGAGTACACATTGGCGGTTGTTCCGTTGAGGTCGCTAGGTTATCCCTTGGGAGACGCGTTGCACTTAGCCTACCACGTGGGCCCCTCGGCGGGATACTACGGATGACTGGGGGCATTGATTGCTCGAGCCCAGAAACACCGGACCTTGGAGTGCGTCGCCGCAATCACCATCCTCGCTCTCCGGTTTATTTGGTCACTCCAAACAGGGTCGGAACGGAGTGATGCCGTGTCTGCCAATCTCGCGCATCTCATCGCGATTGGGCTAGGCGTGGCTGCTACTGGCGGACTCTTCGGAGTCGATCACGTGCAAAGAAACGCCCGCGATTGCGACCGGTAGAACCAATGCTTCGCCAATTCAGCGGACACCCCATATGCCACCACAATTGCCAGCAAGATCAGCAGCAGGCTGGCCGAAATAGGCGCAAATCCCAGCACCCTTTTCAATGCTGTGAACGGCAACGCCAACGTTGCGCCGATCACTTCAACGCCATCACCCTACAACGAGTCTAATTGTGTGAAATCTTAAGGAAGGCTTACGCTGATTTCAAGTATTGGATGTCGACTTTACCATGGTACTCCGTCGTGTTCCTGTCTAGACACGCAGCGAAATGGCCATTTCGAGATCCGAGTGCTCGAACGCCGACGTCATCTTCGCGGTCGCCTTATCAGGGACCAGAGTCGGCCAACTAAACACAATACCGTTCGTATTTATGTAAATCACGGCCTCATGGTAGTTTGCGCTTTGGAAACAACCGCAAATCCATGGAG
>JANMEB010000576.1:0-3869 GCA_031376585.1 Planctomycetota bacterium
TGGCATCGATTCTGAATCGTGATCGGAACGGGAATTTGGTTCCCAACCCACCCATCGTTGAATCGATCGGCGAGGATCCACTGTTGGCGGATACCAAAATCATCGCCGACGCGTGGGACGCCGCCGGCGCTTATCAAGTCGGTTCGTTTGGCGATGACCGCTGGGCCGAGTGGAACGGGCGCTATCGCGACGACGTCCGCCGTTTTTGGCGCGGCGATCCAGAAATGCACGGTCATTTGGCCACGCGGGTATCTGGCTCCAGTGATTTGTACCAGCCCGGTGGGCGACCGCCGTGTGCGAGTATCAATTTTATTTCATCTCACGATGGCTTCACGCTGAACGACCTGGTGACTTTTCGCGAAAAACGAAACTTGGCCAACGGTGAAGACAATCGTGACGGCGAGATGCAGAATTTTAGCGACAACAACGGCGCGGAAGGTTCCACGGCGAAGGCTGATATTGAATCCGTGCGAGCCCGCCAAGTTCGAAACTTTCTAGCGACGCTTTTGCTTTCTCAAGGCGTTCCGATGCTGGTCGCGGGAGACGAATGTCGGCGAACGCAACAAGGAAACAACAACGCCTATTGCCAGGACAACGAAATTTCTTGGTTCGATTGGTCGTTGGTGGAAAAGCACGCAGACCTAATTCGCTTCTGCCGCGAACTGATTCGCTTCCGGCACTCGCAGCCAACACTTCGCCGCCAGCAGTTCTTAACCGGTAAGATGAACGGTCGGAGTCATTTGCCCGACGTCAGTTGGTTCAGCACATCGGGGCAACCGGTTGACTGGAATGCGTCTGTTTCGACGATTTCGTTCCTGCTTTCCGCCCCGCCCCAGTCCGAGGATCCGGAATTGTTGGGGCGCGACGTCTTCTCGTTGCTCAACCCGACACCCGATCCAGTCGAATTCTTGACCCCGCACTTTTTGACGTACAAAGACTGGAAGTTGTTCATCGACACGGCGCGCCCTAGTCCTGAGGACTTGTTCCCCAACGAAACGGGCCCACTCATGCCGCGCAACAAGCGCCTGACGCTAGCCGGCAAGTCGATGCAAGTATTCATTCGCCCGTAGAAACTATTCTCCCACGGGTACGAGTTCGGGCTGGAGCGGTGGCCGTTTCGTCGTCTGCCCTTACATTCAATTTTCTTTCGAATATGAATCTAAATGACGGTCGCTGTTGTCCATGACTTCTGAAAGCCACATTAGACTCTCATCAAATGTCTTTCCTATAACGTTTAAATTGTCTGGGTTATCCATCACTGACCAGGCAACTACACCGTCCGATCGTAAACAAAGCAAGTCACCAGACATTGAGTGAAACACTAATGCTGCTCTAGACCAATCATCGCCATGACGATTTTTTGTGTCTTCGTTCAAGATCCCAAGCGTTAATAATCCGTCCCACTTCGTAATGTCCAAAAATTCACCCAACTGCGCTGGAGATTCCCCGAGTCCCGAAAAGCAACATAAAAACTCAATATACTCCTCGCAGGCAGCAAAGTCACTTTCCGAGAGCGTCTGCCGAATCAGATCTTCGTTTACGGGAGGGGGCAACACCCAAAATGGGCCATTTTGTGATCCAAAGACAATATAAGGAACTCCTTCCTCCACCGTAACTCCGTAGGGATCGTACGCCAACAAGCGTGCTACGAATGCATCCCAGCCAGGCGCGTTATACTTTCCCCATCGTTGCCTTAGGTGATTTTTTATTTCCTCCGATGATAAATTTACCAATTCTTTTGTCCATGAATCAAACTTCGAGTCAGCCCCAATTAAAAAGTCAATCGGGAATTTTTTTACTTTCAAGCGATATGGCATTTTTGCGAGATCCTTCTTCTCAGACATAGTTGTTTGGCGCGTATTCGATGGATCGCCGCATCCAAGTTCAACCAATAAAGGTGCGCCAATTAGAACTACAAACAACGACAATTTGCACTTTCCAATCCGTTTCATGATTGCCTACAACAGTACGTCAATCCGTAAATGATCTGAAGAGCGACTGGGGACGCGTCCATTTAAATGTTTCTTTGGCCGGCCTGGGTTCGCGGAGTGGCTTTCAGGCTCAGTTTGAGCTGCCATAGTTTACGCCCTGAACACAACGGCGTCGCACGCTGCCAATTCTACTTTCGTTTCGGCCACGTTGACATATTGCAATCTTTTCCCAGGACGAGCCGTCGGCCAAGAGGAAATCATCGCGATTTACCGCTGGGAAGACGGACGAGAACAGCTCGTTGAGGGCCTGTTTCCAGCACCAGTATACTTTTTTTCAGATTCCGAATTGCGTGTCCAATTTTCGTTCGCGAGGGTTTTGGACGTTCGCTAAAATACGTCCATGAAAACCACATTAAGTCTACCTTCGCGAAAACAAATGTACGACGCTTTGTTGCGCAGCGATTCCGAATTCGAAGGTGTGTTCTACGTCGGTGTCAAAACGACTGGCGTTTTTTGCCGACCGACTTGTTCGGCGCGAAAACCAAAACTTGCCAACGTCGAGTTCTTTCCTACGTCGCGTGACGCGCTCGCGGGAGGATTCCGACCGTGCAAGCGCTGTCAGCCGATGCGAGCGCCTGGCGCTTCACCCGAATGGCTTGGGAATCTTTTGCAACAAGTCGATCAAGAACCGAACCGCCGCTGGAGGGATCGAGATCTCGTCGCCATAAAGCTCGAACCCACACGCGTTCGGCGATGGTTCAAAGCCAATCACGGAATGACTTTCCAAGCTTATTCGCGGGCACGGCGTTTGGGATTGGCTTTACAAAAGCTGCATGCGCGTCAGCAATCAACCACCGATGCCGCATTCGATCATGGATTCGAATCGCTCAGCGGTTTTCGCGAAGCATTCCAACAATGGTTTGGTCATGCGCCCAGTGCGGCGACCGCGACTGAAACCGCGATCGTCGTCGACCGCATTCTTTCGCCCCTGGGGCCGATGATTGTCGCCGCGACCGAGCGCGGAGTTTGCTTGTTGGAGTTTGCCGATCGGCGCATGCTGGAAAAGCAATTTCTGCGATTACGCCAAAGGTTCCGACGTCCGTTCGCTTTGGGTTCCAATCGCTTTATTGCACAAATGGAAGCTGAATTAGGCCGTTATTTCGCTGGCGAACTAACCAAGTTCTCGGTGCCTCTTGATCAGCGCGGAACGGAGTTTCAGCAAATGGTTTGGGAGCGACTGTTGAAAATTCCTTTTGGTCAAACCATCAGCTACGACCGCTTGGCTCGCGATATCGGCCTACCCAACGGACAGCGAGCTGTGGGACGAGCCAATGGCGACAACCCGATTTCCATAATCGTTCCGTGTCACCGCGTCATCCGCAGTGATGGAACATTGTGCGGATACGGCGGTGGACTATGGCGCAAACAGTGGTTCTTGAATCACGAGGGGAAGAGAGTTGAGGCGTGAGGCGACAGGCGACAGGCTTGAGAAAAAACAAGCTACCGACGCGAGTCGGTAGTGCTGACACAATTGGCTAAGAGGCCGCGCCATTAATGTCTTTTTTTGGGATTTTGCCGTTTGCCTAGCCAACTGTAGGAAACTCTACCGACTTGCGTCGGTAGTTTCACTGGGAAGAAACGGGCGATGCAATTAGCGCACGACATTGAAGCTCAAACCGTCGGAGCTGCGCAGTGTAAATTCGTAGACTTGGCCTGGCTGCGGATCGATGTAGTTGATCTGGCCGTGATTGTTGCGAACTCCAAGCGCTTTTTGCTTGTTCGGATCGTTGGAAATGGCCCAGAAGTCTCGCCAAATCTTTTGTTCAAATTCGCTCAATCGCGAACCTCGCACATACGCAGCGGCATGTACGATCCCTTGATCATCGACGTCCAAAGGATATCCGCCATCCAAGCCATCGTCCTCGCCGAAGATTCGCC
>JANMEB010000585.1:0-1122 GCA_031376585.1 Planctomycetota bacterium
CGCGAATTCGGCTGGCGTAGCCAGTCCGCCACGGGCGGACAGTCGGTTCCCAGGCAGGAGCCTAGGAACCAGAGGCAAAATGGCATTGCGCCACTACGCCTGATTTCATTTTACTTCGAAAACGCGTCGGAACTTCAAAAGTGATTTGATTGAAAATGGGGAAAAGGCCAGATTCGTCCCATCGGCAACGATTGTGCGTGGGCTGTTAGTTCAGCCAGTGCGTCGGAACAGGGCGACTAGGTCGAAAGCTTTGAATGGAATCCACACGCACCGTTCCGCCCATCGACGCGGCCGCATCGGACAAACGTTGGCGCACGATCGCTTGATCGTTCGTGACGATGCCAATTTTCTCACCTTGATCGGTGTACGTCCGCGCCAGTCGCGCAATCGTCGTCGTCTTGCCCGCACCCAGAGACCCTCCTACCAGAATGAAACAAGGATTCATGACTTGCTCACGTATGATTAGGTTCCGCCTATTTGCGGGCGCTGCCGAAATTGCAGAAGTCTTTCTTGGTCCAGAGGACGTTCTTGTCGGCGTCGATTTCGACCACGGATTGGGCACCGGTGATGAGCGTGGTTCCTTCGTCGGTGCGATAGACGTCGACAGGAGACGCGAATTCATGTGTCCAAACAATGTCGCTGGTAACCCGATCGACCTCGATGACTTCGCCGCCAAGTTTTGCGATCAGGACGTTGCCATTGTCCAGCGCATCGATTCCATAGGCTTGTTCTGCGGAGAATTTCCAGACGATGGTTCCGGCCGGGTCGACTTCTTGAACGTCGTTGGCCGTGCAGACCAACGTGTTGCCGTTTTCTAACCGAAGCGCGTCGTGACATTGTGTTGTCGCAGCATATTCCCAGACGATTTTCTTGTCGGGAGAGATTTCGATCACTTTGTTGGACGAATGGGAAGCGGCCAGAATGTTGCCATTTTCCAGCGGGTGGGCCTTGAGAACTCCGGGTACGTCAAATTCCCAGGCAACGGTTTTCTGAGGCGTAATGAGTTTGACTTTGTTTTCTTGATAACAAGCCAACAAGACATCGCCGCCGTCTGTCTTCTCGGCGCTCCACACGCCCATCGCATCGAATTTCCAGACTTCGTTGCCGCTGGGGTCAAGTTCG
>JANMEB010000592.1:0-7946 GCA_031376585.1 Planctomycetota bacterium
CCAGCGAGACTTTGCCGACCACAACGGAGCGCCGGCAACTACTTCGGTTTTTAGAGAATGCGCGCGAGTCTGGCAAGTAGCGACTGTGACGAGACGTAAATATCCGACCGTGAAAGCCGGCGAGGCCAATTCAATTCGCAAAAAACTTGCCGTTCAATCCATACCTTCCAGCCGCATGGACGTCGAACCGGATATTGTCTTGTTCTTTAGGAACCAGGGTGCCGGGAGAAAACTTACGTCATTAAAACTGACGGAAACGGTTACTTTGATCGGCGTTGCGGTCGTTGCGGTGCTTAGGATTGCCGGCACAACGGTCGCGGTTGTGTTCGATACACCGGCCGCATTCGCGTAAGTCGTTGCCTTTTGCTTAACTGCGGCGGCTGTCGCACCGCTGATAATGGCCGCGCGAGCACCTTCACGTGCCGCTGTGATCAAGACGTTTTGGACCATCATCACGCGACCGAACTCGATTATTCCCATCAGGAAAAGGAAAAAAATCGGTGCGACCAGCGCGAATTCCACGGCTGCAGTTCCGAACCGCACGAATTTGCTAAGACGGCGAACTGTTTTACGATTCCAGGGATTGTACATGTTGCTCTTCCAATGCATTAGTAATGCTTGACCAAATAGTTAATTTACCAAGACGACCGGAGAATAAACTTGATCGCTTGTGTCGGTTGTCGACGGGATTACGGAATTGACCGTGACGATTGCTGGCTGAACCATAATACGTTTTGGATTGCCCGTGAGCTTGACCTCCAGGATACGAATCCCGACGAATTTCGTGATGGTGTAATAGGCGTTGTTACCGTTACCCGAAACCGACGTGAACAAAGTGACAACCCTGGGCTTACCGATGATTTGGCTCAATTCGTCCTTCATTCCGGCACTAATACCCGTATCGCCATTTAAGGAAATCGTGCCGTTTGAACCCAGTTCAAACTTGCCGCCCAGATACGCCAAATCGCTCGCCGAAACGCCGCTGGAAATTTGTCGTTTGAGGTCATTGGTGCTATTGTTTGGCGAGCCGACATCGACCGTCCCGAAATTTCCTGCGGTCGTATTTGCCGGAAACATGTTGATTTCTAAAATTCCATCAGAACCAGCACTAAGGGATTTCGTCGTTGGATTCCACGCCCAAGTATCAGTGCCTTGACCAGCCAGCATTTTGTCCCATTCGGACTTTCTTATGGCGAATGGAAGAATTGGCAAGGTTTGAGTAGCCACACTCGGCGTTTTGAATCCCCGAATCTCCCGCATCCAAGCGGCAGTTGCCTTTGCCTTGGTTCCAAAAGTCGAAAAGCCCAGAAGTTTGGCCAATCCAAGTTCGCGGGCTCCGTTGCGGACATTGTCCATGTGGACGCAAACCGATACGGCATTGGCTTCGTTCGTCGTAACTGGCTGAATGGCAGCCGACGGATTTCCGAAACTCAAAAACTTACCGAACACAATGTCGCCGCTGCTTAAATTGCCGGTGTTTGAATCTAGCGCGGGAACGATCTTTCTTACAACATTTTGGCTGACAACATTTTTCGCAGCGGCTCGAGACGATGTCATCGCCTGTGTGGCCGTTTGATTTTTGTTAAACTTTGCCGCCAATTCCCAGCATCCGGCGAGAGCGCCAGCATCTGCCGCTCGTTGTAGCTCGGATTGGATAATTCCGATGCGTCCTAGCTCGCTGGCGAAAACGACAGCGGTGACCAAGACCACCATGAGCAAACCGCTCAAGGGAACAATTCCGCCGTTTCGCCCGTCGATTTTTCTTTGTTTTCGCATGGGATTTGGCCCTAACTGAAAAATGAATTATTGTCCTAGAACGTCGAAATTAACTTGTCGATTTTCAACTTGGTTTGATCCGCTGTAAAAGCGAACGTTTTTGAGCTTTAGGGTGCGAACCCGGTTTTGGGCGTAGGGCACAGTGGTTTTGTCGATGCTGTGCTGTGGGCTGTAGCTCGATAGATCGCTTTGTGACGTGGGCATTGAAACTGACAACAATAGATCATTATGGAAATGACCGATACTTGTTGACGCAAATGGACGCACGCTGAAATCCACTGAGCCGTCTTGGACTTCAAGGACTTGTGTCCAACGAATCGTTTCTCGTACTCGTTCCAGCGTTCGGCTTGTGGGCGAATTTTGAAAGTCATGGCTTTCGTCGTTGATCCACGCGTGGACTTGCACTCCACCATTGCTGAATTCTGGCAATGTTGAGTGATTGATTTCAAACGTGAAGTAATTTCCGGATTGGGAATTATCCGGCGACATCTCCATAACGATTTGCGGCGCGGTTAAGTCATCGCTGGCAGAAATCACTTCCATTTCCCAATCCTCCTCCACACGAGTAACCGAGCTGGCTTGCTGTGCCGCCACCGCGCCAGCAGAACAGACAAAGCACGCCGTGCCCACAATCGCAGCCACCAAGTTCCGCACCGAAATGAAGTTGTTTGTTTTCATGACTATTGACCCTGAGCAAGTGTCTTTTTCCGCGTGCGCAGCCAAACGAATAGGCGCGCTATTTCCGCCAATGGATACTTAGGTCATGGAACGACCCGAAGCAAGAAAATTCCAATCGGGATGTCAAAACGGTGGGCGGATTAGCAATGTGATGCGAATCTTCAACGAAGTCGCGAAATGGCAACACGCCAGCGTTCGCTCAGAAAACTTCTCGCAAAAGCTCGCAATCGCCTGAGAATTCGCCATCGCGAAAAAAGAATGGCGCGAAGAAAAAGTTTTTCTTGGCCTCAATATTGACGTCAACTCGAATCGTAGGCGAACGAGCTTTGATATCTTTGGGGGTCACCGTGATCTTGGCATCACGAACGCCGATGCTGGCGAGCGTAAAACGGACCGCCGATTTGACTTGATCCGAATTGGCACCTGGAAGAATTCCGACGCGCGCACCTTCGTAAGCCGATGCTCGTGCCGCGTGCCGCAATAGATTGGCGCGTGACAATTCATACGACGCAAACATCAGGAGGAACAAGATCGGCAACGTGAGTGCCAATTCCACAACGACAAGGCCTGATCGACGATGATAATTCTTGCGACGCATCTTGTTTCCTCGAGGACGGCGGGGCGGCCGCAAGGCCCTATTCCGTTAAAGTGACTGGAATGGCCAAAGCGATTTCGCGAAAGATTCGAATCAATTGTTCGTTCGTATCGGCGTGTAAATGCACGCCTCCAGTTTGGCTAGCGACGCTGCGCATCAGAGTCTGATTCGCTCCGCTGCTAAACGTGATCGTGTGGACAACGATGTTATTGGCTTTGGCCTTGGGAACGACTAGCAATGGGTTGATGCCGGTATTGTGATTGCCATCGGTCATTAGAATAACGCTTTTAGATACCAACTTGCGGGATTCTTTATCTTTGAGCAGGGAGTCGACTCCCATTTCGAGGCCAAGGCCGATTGCCGTGAAACCGGCGGGGGACGATTTCGAAAAGGCTTGTTTCACCGCTGCCAAGTCCGGCGTCAAAGGCTGAAGCTTGGTGGCGACCGAGTTGTAAACCGACAGTGAAACGAACTCGTCTTGTGGCGTCTGCGTCAGCTCATTGAGAAATACATTTAGACCGTTTTTCAGGGCATCGAAACGGCCAAATTCTGCCATGGATCCCGAGACATCCAATACCAGCGCGATATCTCGATCGAGCCGACCTGCCGTTGCTACTTGGACAGGTTCGAAGTTAAGTCTGCCAAACATCGGTCCAAAAATCAGCGGGACCGGTCCCGAAAGCGATCCCTGTTGACGGCGACCGACGACATGAACCGCGTTAAATGGTTGCTGCCCCGCAGCGAAATCGAAGGCACCGCTTCCGTTAGCATCGTTTCGTCCAAGGACGACGTCGGTCGTATCCAATCTCAATGGCTTACCGGCCACTTGGTTTTCCGCCGCGACGTCAATCGCCGCCTGAATAGCCAAATCCGGGCTCTGCAAGCGCCCGAGGGACTCGGCACCAGCTCGCGCGGCGGCGTCTGCCGCTGTTCGCAGTTCTGCACGAATCATATGCATGTGGGCAATGTCGACGGCTAATGCCGCAGCGACAAACAAGATCACGATTGCGAAGGCGACGAAAACAAGCATCGCGCCACGTTTGGGGCGATGGACCGTTCGAATATTGGATCCGGAATAGCACATGGTCGTTAAGCTAAAAAGAAATGTTTATTCTCGGGCCATGACTGCGGTGGCGGAAATGGTTCGGCCACGAAAAACGCCGAAAGGAATGACACTATTCGTATCGCCCGGTGCCGTAATGTTGACTCGGATCAAGCTTCCTCGCTTGGCGTTCTTAACATCGGTCGGTTCGAAATTGATGGAAACACGATTGATGCGTCGGCCTTTGGTCACCGCGAGAGCTGTGTTCCGTGATTGTGTCGAATCGCCAGTCTTTACCGCCACTTTTGCTGCTTCGTAGGCGGATTGCACAAGGGCCTGCCGCAGGAAGATCATGCTCGCACTCTCGATCGACCCAAGCACAATAATCAATATAACAGGGAGCAATACGGCCAATTCGACCGTGGCGGTCGCGCGGCGTTTTCCACCGTGGAGAACCGCAATCGATTGGGGCCGATTCAAGATGGTTCGTTTCTGCAACATGTCGTTGTCCGTGTAATTGCGTTCAAAAAATCATCGCGGAGCAGCGACTAGCGGGCAGCGTTTTGGGAGATCGGTTGTTCGACGGTTTCCGGAAGCTTCAAGTTGTTTTCGTCACAGAGGCGCTTGTATTCAAGGTACCTAGTACGCAGTGAATTAAATTCGCTTGCGGCATCGCTCCAAAAGTCGTTGTCGCGAAAGTGAATTGATTCTGATTTGTCAAATTGTGCGAGTTCACGCATGCAACGGCGTAATCGCGCAAACGGGCCGACAAATCGATTGCTGAATCGAACGGTATCCAACATGAACGCCGGTAACAGGGACGCCAAAACGACGCCGAAGAAAAACAATTGTCCGAATTGTTCGGCAATCCGTTGCGATAGTGGTTCGGCGGGATTCCCCAACAAGACTTGGATGCCGCCGATGGCCAGCATCGAAACGATAAAGAACACACACCAGTGAAGGAAAATGCGCTTGCACAGCGCTCCCTGCACATGTGAGTCAATGTATTTCTGTTTGCGCATCTTCTTGTAGTCTTTACTTTGATTCATCTCAATTCCTCGTCTTACAAATGCAAACTCATTCGCGGTTATTGAACGCCGGCTCGATAGCCCTAAGCTGCGGAGGCGAACCGACGCACCTCCACACGACAGCTTGAAACTGTAGGTCATTTTCGAAACATGGGATGTCAAGCAAGCGATTTTTTCAGACACACTCGCCCGCGCAATCGGATCGCGCGGTATGACCGGCAGAAATGCATCGATCTGAGAAACCGAATGAATCGACGGATCAAGTCACCTTGGCAATGTTTTCGTGCCATTTTATTTCCTTGGCTTACTCACGTCGGAACGGTGCCCTAGGTTTAATCGAATTGCCAACGCAGCGACCTCTTATCTCGCTGACGCTGAGCCGCTCAAGTCAAAATCGAATAGGTGGTCCATGAGCATCCCATTTGCAATTTCCTTGGTCCGCGACGAAGTCCTTACCGCAACGCAGTTTGTGGAAATGATGGCCGCCAGAATGGAAAATCAGATTCCATTGGGAACTTTGGCCATCCGAGCCAACTTTCTAACGGTTCGCCAAGCCGTCGAGTTGCTGGATGAACAGGAACGTCGCGATTGTCGATTCGGCGAATTGGCGATCGAACGGGGAATTCTGACTAGCGAACAAGTACAACATTTGTTGGCCTTACAACAAGTTTACTTACCGCGAATCTCCTCGATGCTGACCAGCATGAGATTTCTGACCGAGGGTCAAGTTCGCGTGCTGCAGGCGGAATTCATCAATCGGAAACCAACGAAGCCAACAGCGTCACTGCCCAAACCAAAGTTTTCGACGACGCGCACCGGCGAAAAACAAACGCAGCAGAGCTAGGAAAAAACCTCCAAGGCCTGACGCCAATTCGTGCTGACGTCGGTGAAAATTGGGGTCTGAGCCGGGAGGCTTGAGGATTTGTTTCCAAGAATGAAACGGGCTCGCGTTCATTTGACTTCGGCGCTCGGCGTAGTGCTTGGTTCGGCAAACGCTCGAGCGCTCGTCTTGTCCACGACGGGAAAGTCGGCGGGAATCTCCTGAGTGACCTTTCCGGTTGCGGCCCACTCGGCGCCACGCTGAAATGTCGCAATGAAGCCGACACATTGTTGCGAGTCGTTGCCGTGCCCCATCGGCGTATGGAATATTCTCCCTTTGCCGAATTGAACAACAAAGATCATTGGCTCGTGCCGATTAGTGCCTCCCTTTTCACTGTCAGAATGTGCGGTTGCCAGAACGTGAATTTCTTCCGCAGGCCCGCGTAGCGAATCGTACAGCTCATCATTAACGTGAAGCCATTGACTAGGCATTCCTTTGGTAATCGGGTGCTCGGCATCGCGCACGGTTATCGTAAAATCATGTTGGGGGCCGTGGTTGCCCCCATTTCCGGCTGACGCGTCGCGTACCATTTTCCCTTCGGCATTGTAATAAACGAGCGGACCGGAATTTTCGTTGCGCCCGCCCCAACCGCCCAACCCGATCATGCGATTATATTCAGGCCATTCTGGAAACGAGTTGTCGGCCGCATGTACGATCACCAAGCCTCCGCCGCCTTCGATGTATTTGACGAATGCCTTTTGCGTATCGTTGGGCCAGGCGGCCCCGTTGTAATTCGAAACTACGACGTCGAAGTTCTCGAAGGCCGGACTAAAATTGGCGTCGGACCCTTCTTTCGCGGTCCGTGCGGATTCAACCGAGAAGAGTCCGGTCTGTTCCAAATATGCCTTCATCATGGTCGACGTTGTCGGCCAATTCGAATGATTATTTTGGCCATCGACCAATAGCGCTTTAAGTTGCGGGGTTTCTTGTGCAAAGGCCCCGGCCGCGAAAATTAGGGCGAATAATATCGATTTAAACATCGGACGAAACATTGGTAACTCCCGCATGATTTCTGGGCAAACTCTCGTATAATGATGAGCGACCCAACGGGCTTTTCCAAGCCGGGCGAAATGATTTTTTCGCCTTCCGAACCCAGTGCAAAATTATTCAGTCAACCGTCAACTTTTGAAATGGAGCCGGACATGTTTTCCTGTTGCCCGCGAATTACAGGATTTTTCGTTGCAATGCTGCTGGGTTCGGCCATTTTTGCCGCCGGCGCGATTTTTGCCAATCGACACGCAACATCGGAATCTCACGCAGGTAGCTTGATGCCAGTCGCTTTTAGTCCTGACGCTACCTCGAAAGGAAAGTCAATTTCCGTGGCTACCGGTGTGATTGACGACTCGGTTGAAGGAATTTTCGTGCTGGATCATTTGACCGGGAATCTTCAGTGCTGGATCATGAATGCCCGAAGCGGCGAAGTCGGCGGTGTCTTTCGAGGCAATGTGATTGAAGCGCTTGGATTGCAAGGCAAGAGCGAACTGGATTACGTGATGGCCACCGGTCGTTTCGATTTCTCAAACTTTCGCCAAGGCAACTTGCGATACGCCGATTGCATCTGCTACGTCGGCGAAAGCAGCAGCGGAAAAATCATCGGTTATTCCTTGACCTACGATCCCACGACAGGCGCTCGCGGTAAGCCACAAGGTGGTGAACTGATCGTCGTTGCTACAATTCCATTCCGCGACGAATCGGTAATTCGGGATTAGCGAGAAAATCTGCGTCGAAATTTCGCTGGTTCTAGGCTATTGGCGCCGCTCGACTTCGTCGGGTAATCCATACACTACTTAGTCGTAACTTTTGTTCCCGTGATCCACGACCCAGGGTTGGCCGGTGGAGCAACCAAGTCAGATACTTCGAAAGTCATTTCTCATTTTTTCATTTAGTTCTCAAAACGAGACTCGAAAATAGAACGGAATTGTAGGTTAGCCTGGAATTTTTTCCAAA
>JANMEB010000214.1:0-2741 GCA_031376585.1 Planctomycetota bacterium
GGGCAAACCGGCTGGCAAACGGCAACATGAGTGCTACACCGACAATATTGAACGTCGAATGAAAGCCAACCAAAGCCAGCTCCGGATTCGCCGCCGTCCAGCGCGGTGCAAATCGCTCCAGCGACTGAACGATAGTCGGCAATGCCAAAAAAGCACCAAGCCCGGTTAGCAAGTTAAACAGCACATGCGCAAATCCTGTCCGCCGTGCGTTGACTGTCGCTCCAATCGTGGCAAGTGCGGCGGTGGCCGTCGTGCCAATATCCATACCAATCACCATCGCAGCGGCCTGAGTCAACGACAAGCTACCCACATGGACGGCCGCGATTGCGACCGCAACACCCACCGCCGAAGAATGTGTGACAAGCGTGATGCCTAGGCCGAGCAGTAACAACAGGAACCGGCCCAGCCACGTATCTCCTGGAAATATCTCGGGGGTAATCAAGCGATCGACTCCTTGCAGGCCCACCTGAAGTGCAGCAACTCCGCTGAAAACCAAGCCGAATCCGGCCAAAGCAAAACCTAGTGACGCGAACTTAGGCCGTCCAAAAAGCCGCAACATCGCGCCGACAAAAATCAGTGGCAGCGTGATTGTTTGCAGGTCGAACTTAAAGCCGATCAATGCCACGAGCCAGCCAGTTACCGTCGAGCCGACGTTCGCCCCGAGAATCACCCCCAGCGCGCGAGGGAAACTCAACAGGCCAGTGCCGACGAATCCAATTGTCATGACCGAGACTGCCGACGAAGACTGCAACAACACCGTGACGACAAATCCCGTCAAAGCCGCCAGCACGGGCGTTCGCGTGAATAAAGACATCCACTTGGTTGCCGCTTGATCGACAAGCTTTTTGAGCCCGTCGCGCATCACGGCCATTCCAATCAGGAACAACCCCAACCCGCCCAGCACTTGAAAAACGTCCGGCATAATTTTCGAAACTCAATGTCTAGAATCTTCGATTGCAAACAGCTCGCGAACCGCCGAACCATATCAGAACAGATGCAGCCGCACTAAACCAGAATTGGGAGAAAGATCGTAGAAAATCGAGCGCCACAAGGGACCATCACACGTTGTACATCGACCACTGATCCAAATTGACCGCAGCAGGTTTCATCCGACCAAACAGGGCAGAATTTACTTCTTAGAATCGTCGTTTACCGGCTGCAACTTTATTTGCCGCAAGTCCATGACGGCGACTCCGGGCTTCGTTCGCGGCTTTACGCTCAGCGTGTATTCACCAGGCGTTTTGACGTCGACGTGGCCGATGTCGCGCCATTTGAAATTTTGAAAGTGCCCGGTGTCTTCGACGACAAATGTTAGCGTTTGTTCCGCCAGGCTAATTGCGACCTCGGCGCCACCGCTTCCGGTGCCGCAGCCTTGCAAGACTGAAATCTGGAACGATCCCGGTTTCCGCACGTCGATCTTCCAACTCGCCCAGTCGTCGACATTCGTCCAGTATCCCAGCGTATTTTTCTTTTCGTCCGGCTCGTACCGCAACGTCGTTCCGTGAGTTTTCGCCAAGCTTGCCGGCAAATAAAAAACATTGCTGCTGCCCGCCGTGATGGATTCGATTGAACGCCATTGGCCATCGACAAAGGCAGCGCGGTGGTCTGCCGGAAGCGCTGCGTATTGTTTGCTAACGAAATCAGATTTGGCAAAATCGCGGTGGCAAGCGGCGCAAGATTCCGTCTTGCCGCGCGAAGTGACTTGGGCAATCGCGCCGTCCAAAGTAAAAAATTCCCAATCGCCGCAATAGGGAAAATACCCGGCTTCGCGTTTGATCATGCCCGTATACAGTGTTGCCGTATCCATTTTTTCGACGTCGAATTTTTCTTTGAGCAAGATCGAACCGACGGGAAATTTTTCGTACGGATCCCAAAGCGGCGCGACGGCTATGGAATTGGCGTAGACGTGAATCGATGCTTGGCGATGAGGGTTGGATGAGTTTTTTTCCCGTATCGGAGTTGGCTCTCTGCAATCGATTAAGGCAATTGGAACGATGTCTATCGGATCGGCCGTCACTCGTTCGCACTGTGCGCGGTTCCGCGCAAACTCCAATAGCTCCGCATCGGACTTGTTGTCGTCGTAGATTGTCCCGGCAATTCCACCCGTCAAAAACATTATCCAGATCGTTGCAATTGCGATTGTTTTCATAACAACAGTTTATCGCCGCAGCTCATTTCGAGCAACAAAGTTCTTGGGGGCGAGAAATATTGGCTCACAGCAAACTATCGTGACCGACAGCGTCCCCAACGGGCTTGACCCGTTTGGAACGAAAGATTGGTTAGCTAAAACCAAACCCACGCCGGCGCACCTCAGACCCCCGCGAGCTTGTCTCGTGTGGTGAATCAGATTTTTCGGCGCAGCGTTTAGCTAAAAGTCTCATTCACCAAACGGGGCAAGCCCGTTGGGGTCTTGGGTTTGGGTGCGGCGAGTACTTAGCAGTTGAATCTTTTGTTCCAACGAGGCAAGCTCGTTGGGGACAGAACACACGTGCGATGGTGACAGAACGCAAGCTCGTTGGGGACAGAACACATGTGCGATGGTGACAAAACGCAAGCTCGTTGGGGACAGAACGCGTTCACGATGGGGACAAAGCACACGGTCCAGCGGCAAATTCAAACTTTTTGTCAGTTTTCGTCCGACAGGACCAAAGGTGTCACGTCCGCGTCGATACTTGAAATGTTGGGTCGCGCAGAGGCGCGTCGAGTCACGTTGCGGACAAATCATTTTCAACCGAGGCGAA
>JANMEB010000726.1:0-3677 GCA_031376585.1 Planctomycetota bacterium
TTAATTTTATTGCAAGGGAACACGATCATGAACACCGCCGTCAAGAAATTCTATTTGATCCTTTGTCTAGTTGCGGCCGCGACATTCCTTGCGCCGCTCACCGCCGCGCAAAATGCGGAATCGCTGCCTTGGTTTGAGGAAGGCCAGGAGTTAATCCAATCTGAGGATTTCGCCAAAGCTGCCGAGGCGTTTCAAAAATGCGTTAACGCCGACGACAAATTCGGTGGGGCTTGGTTCATGCTGGGATACGCACTGCACATGGACAAGAAATACGACCAAGCCATTGTTGCCCACAAACGAGCGATCGAATTTGATGACGACCAGTTCAAATCGACGGCGACCTACAATCTAGCGTGTGCGTTGGCGTTAACGGGTGAAACGGATGACTCTCTGGAAACGTTGCAAAAAGCGGTCGACGCAGGATACGACGACCCGCAACAGATGGCTGGCGATTCAGATTTAAATTCTTTGCATCCCACAACTCGATTCGCAATTCTGTTTGCCAAGCTGAAAGGAGACGATGACGTCGCCGAGAAACTTGCCGAAGCGCAAAAACTCGTCGACGAGCAAGACTTCGATAAGGCCGCTGAGATCTATCGCGGCATTCTGGACCAACATCCCAAAAACGATTTTGCCTGCTATCGGCTAGGCTATTCGCTGCATGGTGCCGGCAAACTGGACGAAGCAATCACGTATCACGAAAAGGCTGCGAAATTTCCAGGGACCAAAGGAATTTCTTTGTACAACTGGGGATGCGCGCTCAGTTTGCAAGGCAAGGTCGAAGCGGCTTTTGAAAAACTCAACGACGCCATCGAGAACGGATTCTTGCGCATCGATGCTTACGAAAGCGACACGGATCTGAATAACTTGCGTGACAAGCCCGAATTCGATGAATTGCTGACATCCGTACGCGAAAAACGAAGCGCTCATTCGTCGAAAGAGAAAGTGGAGCCGGCGCCGAAGGCCGAGAGTCCAGATGGATCCGGTCAATCGCTCACCTGGGACAATGTCGAACAGTGGTTGGCGCACGAAGCCGACGCTGGTTTTGCGGGTGCCGTCTTACTCGTGCGCAACGGTCAAGTGGTGTTGAACAAAGGCTATGGCGTGGCCAACAAGGAAAAGAACATCGCCAACACACCCGAGACGATCTTCGCCATTGGCTCGACGCCGATCGACTTCACTAAGGCATCGATTCTGCTCTTGGCCGAAAAAGGCAAACTGAAACTGAGCGATGCGATCACCAAGTACTTTCCAAATGTTCCGGAAGACAAGCAATCGATGACCATTGAGCATTTGATGACCGGCCAATCGGGCTTGCAAGATTTCCATGGATTGCCGAGCGATGAAAACCACGATCATTCGTGGATCGATCGCGACGAAGCGATCCGCCGCATTTTGGGCCAAAAGCTGCGGTTTGCCCCTGGAAAAGGCGACGAGCATTCGCATTCCGCATTCGGACTTTTGGCGGCCATCATCGAAATCGTAAGCGAAAAGTCGTACGCCGAATTCACACGCGAGAATTTGTTCAAAGCAGCCGGTATGAACGACACCGGATTTTTCGGTGAGCCGATCGATGCAAAACGCTTGGCGATTGGTTACGGTCGCCGCACCAGCGGCGAAATCAATGCTCCGCCCTATTGGGGAAAAACTTCGTGGCTGGTTATGGGCAGTGGCGGCCAAGTTTCAACCACGGGCGACTTGCACCGATGGATTTCGGCTTTGCACGGCGGAAAAATTCTATCGCCAGAGTCATTGAAACTTTACTTTTATCGTGGGACCGATGGGATCCTGAATGGTGGTGACGAATTCGGATTCGAAATCATGTACACCATGCGTCCCAAAAATTTCATGGTAATTGTCAGCAACAACGTGAACGCTCGTCCACGCCGCGTAGCGATTAATCGGTTAGGCGAGTTGCTCGCTCGCTTGGTTGCCGGCGACTCGCTCCCCAAGTTTTCTCTCGGCGTAAAATTGCGTATTGAAGGGGATCACGGTGCGTTCGTCGAAGAAGTCCTCCCAGATAGCGCCGCCGAACGCGACGGTTTAAAAGCCGGCGATCAACTGCTGAAAATCGGCGACGTGGAAGTGGATGAAAATCCGATGGGCATTTTGCGCCCGTACCTCAACACAGGAGAGAAAATTTCGTTTGAAGTCGATCGGGACGGACAAGTTATGAAGATCGACGTCAAACCAAATCCTCGCTGAAATTGCCGCGAAGTATCCCTGCCATTCCCGTGAAAAGGGAATCCATCTTTTACGGCTGACGATTGAGATTGACGTATCCCCGCGCTAAACTAACGGTGGCTTTCGTAGTTCGAATGTCACAGTCCGATTCGTTTGGCCGGAGTAGGGTGCGATGGTTGGGTTTTGGAAGTTACTGAAACCGCGCCGCGCTGATCTGACGATGTTCTTGGCCGGGCTGTATTTGCTCGGCTGCGCATTGATTCCGTCGACGTTTCTGATCGACTGGGAATTTAATCCTTACACCAATGACGATCTCGTCGGTCCGATTTCCAGCCCCGTGATTGCAGTCGTTGCTGGTTTGGCCAACGTGTTTGCGGCGTGGCTGGTTTTTAGCCACGCGAAGATTGCGATTCGCTTATTGCTGACGGTCGCCTTTGGAATATTGACCGTCGGCAGTTATTGCTTTGGCGTTCAATGTGCGGCATTTGATGCGTTGCGCTGTCCTGAAACGGCCGCACTGCGATTACTTCCAGTGTTCTGGCTGCTTTCGATCATGACATTCGCAATTGCGCGGCTATTGGCCTTGGTTGCAAACCGATTAAGGCAAACGACACTGAACGCATTAAATACTCGCCAGCGATCGCTGGGCGTATGGCTTGGAATCCCGATTGCCTTTGTGCTATTGCTAATTCATTTTACGGTTCAAAGCGGTTTGCTTTCGTTTGACGCTTACTCGCTCGAAGTCGCAAGCGGTTTGGGATTGTTTGCAACGGCTTTCATTTCACTTGCGATCATCCCAGCCGCCATCTTCGTTTTGGTCGGCAATCGGCTCATGCGAAGCCTTATCCTCGTCGGATATTTTGTCGTTTGGAGTTTCATTGGGATAGACATTCATGCACAGTTTGAATTGTGCTTTTTTTACGGACTGACGTTCTTGGCAGGCTTATTTTTGAGCAGTTGGTATTACGGCTTTCGGACAGCGGAAGTCGACTCGAACGCAAAATCGGTTGTTAAGAAGCATCGCGGCATTGGTCCGGTCAGCTTGCCCGCGATTGCCGCACTGATCGCGTGTTTGGCTTTTTCGGGTTGGTCCTTGTCGACTTACGACTTGCCGTCATTGATTTCAATAAAGAATCCACTTGGCTGGGAAATCGCGGAATTGAATTGTGGATGGGGACAAGAAATTCGGCGAACGAAACAATTGAGCAAAGAATTAACCTATAACTTCACGAGCAGTCGCTTGACGATCTCGCGACGCTTGTCGGAGCGTGAATGGAGAATAGTCGCCAAGCTGCCCGCTCAATACGTCACCTTTCTTTCGCTCAATTCCGATGATTTGTCATCGTATTTGGCAAGTTCACGCAAATCGATTTCCATTTTCTTCA
Source organism: Planctomycetota bacterium (assembly GCA_031376585.1). Classification (GTDB taxonomy): domain Bacteria; phylum Planctomycetota; class Planctomycetia; order Pirellulales; family Pirellulaceae; genus JANMEB01. The sequence goes on from JANMEB010000726.1 coordinate 3,570, forward strand.
ATGATTGTGAAATCAACGGATCAACACTTGCATTAGTCGTTTCTCAAGCGAAGCCTTTTCGCCTATCGTTTGCCAACATGGACTTGACAAGCGAGTCAATGGAGTCGT
>JANMEB010000541.1:0-24455 GCA_031376585.1 Planctomycetota bacterium
TCGGGGTGAATGTCGGTAATCCGGTAAGCGTCCGCCGTTGAGCCGTATCCGAGAATCTCGCCAAAGATTTGGGCCCCGCGACGCTTGGCATGTTCCAGCTCTTCGAGCACGACCATTGCGGCACCTTCGCCCAGCACGAACCCATCGCGGAGCCGATCAAAAGGGCGCGAAGCGGTCGTTGGATTTTCATTATTTGTTGAAAGGGCCGTTAGCAAATTAAACCCTGTGACCCCAAACGGATGAATCATGCTGTGCGTGCCGCCGGAGAGCATCACGTCGGCTTCGCTGCGGCGGATAATTTCGGTGGCTTCGCCGATTGCTTGGCTGCTGGCGGCGCAGGCGGTGAGGCAATTCGCGTTAGGGCCCTGGGCGTTGAACATAGCGGCCATATGGCCGACCGGCATATTGGGCTCTTGCTCTAATTCCATTAGCGGATTGAGCATCTCCATTCCAGCTCTCGTGAACTTGACCAAGTCCAATTTTCCTTCGGCGTCGAGTCCGGCGGCCATCATCGCGGCGAATGCCAAGAAGTCTTGATTGCCTTCGCCGCTGCCGAGATAAACACCAAAGCGGCGCGGGTCGCGAATATGATCCAAGACGCCAGATTGCTCGATCGCTTGTTTGGCGGCGCCGGCCGCGAATTTCGTATGTCGCCCGCGAAATTTCCATTGCTCCGCGCTTTCGCCCAAGTCGGTAATGTCCCAGTTCTTGATTTCGGCGGCGATGCGGGTCGGAAAATTGGTCGCGTCGAATATCGTCGTAAAGGCGACGCCGGATTTTCCCTCTTTCAGTTTGGACCACACCGTTTCCACATCGTGGCCCAGTGGATTAATCGAGCCCATGCCGGTGACGACTACGCGACGGGTCATTGAATTTCTCTCTGCTAAAACTTATTCACGATCCCTGATGCTCGCTCGGCGGCTTGCAAGTGCTCAGGAACTTTGATCCGACTGCCGTCTTCATTCCGACCGACTTCGAACATGCGCAACAATCGCATCATCCGGCAGAAGGCGGCGGGTTCAAAGAGCTGTTGATTGCGGAACCGTTCTGTATTGAGGTACGCAAAAGTCAATTCGACTTCGCAGAATTTTTTGTTCCCGACGTCGGCCGCGCCGTGAATCGCACCGCCGATTTCTTTTTGGAATGAAGTTAAATCGACTCGCATTCTTAATTGATCACCAGGTCGAGCTTCGGTCAAAAAGTCAGCTCGGCTGACCTTGGCCAAGACAACGCGATCGAGGAAGTCGGTCATCTGGCCGATCAGCAATCCGCCCATTTGCGCGAAGCCCTCGATGATCAGGGGGGCAGGAAGGACCGTCGCACCGGGCGCATATTCGTCAACAGGCTCTTCCGACAGGGACACGTTTTTAACGCCCGTCGCGTACTTGCCGCTGACAAATTCGGTAAATCGATCGATCCAGAACCAACGCATGTAAAACTGCCGAGCGAACTCGAAATGAGCCTATTTGAGTTTGGTTTCTACGTAACGGCACAGATCTTGAACGGTCAGCAACCCGCCAAAGCTTTGGACTTTGGGGTCTTTCTCGAATTTCGTTAGATCGACGTAGGGCATTCGCTGTTTCATCAAGCGCAGTCCCTCGGCCGTCACGCGGCCCTGTTGCACGTATTCGGCTTTGCTGAAAATGTCGTCCGGAAAAAGTTGATCGCGGGAGATTTCAATGCCGAAGGTTTTTTCGAGATTGAAGATGATGTCCAAAAAATCGATCGACTCAGCACCCAGATCGCCGATGATCGTAGCTGCCGGTGTGACTTCAGGGTCGTCCACGCCTAAGGCGTCGACCAAAATTTTTTGGACTTTGTTAAAAACCTCTTCGGATGACGGCATCGGTCAGTCTCTCCCGGATTAGCGAATAAAAGGTGGAAAAGTTTCTTGGCAACTTAAATTGGTGTGACGATTTTTTAGGCAGCTCGCGACAACCCGGGAGGTTCACGCCATCCCCAGCGATTGGCGAACCGGCAAGCATAGCTCCAAACCCGGTGCCACCAACAGCCGAAATTTTCGTTTGAACTCCACAGTCATGTAGGGTTCGTATACGGCCGCCGCATCGAGTCGATCGCGAACAAAATATTGCTCCAAAGTCAAACGTCCACTGACCGCTGTTTCGCCGTGCACCGTACCAGTGGCGGAATATTCCGCAAGGTTGCCATCCAATTTGGTTAGCTTGGTTTCGATCATCAACGCATCGCCTGGTTCGACCAAGTCGCGAAAGCGGACGTTGCGCACTCCTCGCAATGCAACCATCGGATGCTGAAATCGATCCGTGGTTCGCATCAACCACATGCTGGCTTGGAACAAGGCTTCGATCATGATGACACCCGGCATGACGGGAAAACGCGGGAAATGGTCTTGCAAATATTCTTCCGACAGCGAAAGACATTTGACGGCCGTCAATTGCTGGCCATCGATCAATTTGGTGATCCGATCAATCTGGGAAAATCGCATACTGGTGCAACTACAGTGGATGGACGCCGATGCGGATTTTCTCGTTAATCATCCGTTCGTAAGGGAACCGGTTCCGTCCCAGTTAAAGCGAAGCAGTATAGCATCGACGGGCATTTTCCTCAATATCAGCGGGAAAGCAAACGCGGTAGGCCGTCGGTAAACGAATTTGCACCCCGATTCCTACGGCACCAAAAAGCCCGCAACGTGGCGCCCGCCGTTTGTCAGCCGCCCCGGCGAGCGTTACATTTTGGTCATGCCCAAAGGAATTGCTGTCTCTCCCGGCGTTGCGATTGGTTCGGCCTACGTGATTCACGAGATCTTCGTCGACCCGGAAACCAAGCGACTCGAAGATTCTGAAGTCACGGCGGAACTCGCCCGATACGAAACCGCGCGCGATAAATCGGCCAGCGATCTCAAAGCGCTTGAAACGAAAGTCGCGCACCAAGTCGGTCGCGAAGAAGCTGCGATCTTCGGCGTGCATCAAATGATCATGCGCGACGCGGCCTTCACCAACAAAATCCGCAACTGGATCGTGGACGATCGCGTCACAGCTCAACTCGCGCTACAGCGACTGCTGGAGGAATACACCTCGATACTCAGCCGCACCAAAGACCAGTATTTGCGCGAGCGGCTCAATGATGTGCGCGATGTCGTGGTACGTATCGGGACGCATCTTTCGCCGATTAGCGATCCCCATCAAACCGAGCTGAGCGGGCCGGTCATTCTGGTCGCCGACGAGCTTCTGCCGTCGCAAGCGGTTTCGTTCGAGGGAATCGACTTGCACGGCATCGTCACTCAAGCCGGCAGCCAAACCAGTCACGCGGCCATCATCGCCCGCAGTCGTGGCATCCCCGCAGTCTCAGGCATCAAAGGCTTGCTGAAGTCGGTCAAGACGGGCGACACGATCGTCGTCGATGGACGAGATGGACATGTAGAGATTAACCCGAATCCTGAATCGCTGGCGGCGTTTCGAAAACTGGAGCGCGAGTTTTTTGACTTACAAGGGCGATTGGCCGAGAACCGGCATCTGCCGGCGGTAACAGCGGACGGCGTTGAGTTGCGATTGCAGGCAAACATCAACAACTTGGCCGATACCAAAGCCGCATGTGCGATGGGGGCGTCCGGAGTCGGGTTGTTTCGGACCGAATACTTGTACCTCACTCATCCCAGCATCCCCGATGAAGACGAGCAATTCGCAGTCTATTCGCAAGTCATCGAAAACAGTCCGAACCGCAACGTAACGATTCGCACGCTCGATATCGGCGGCGACAAGACCGTGCCGTATTTGGGCCACCATCACCAGGAAGCCAATCCGTTCATGGGCTGGCGCAGTATTCGGCTTTCGTTCGAACATCCCGAATTTTTCTACACACAAGTCCGCGCCGTGATTCGCGCGGCCGCTGAGTTTCCCGATGGAATGGTTCGGTTGCTGTTTCCGATGGTCACCACGGTGGAAGAGATCAGCAAGTTACGCAGCATGGTTCGCCGCGCATTTAAGCAGCTTGCGGGCAAGGGTAAAAAGGCCAAAAAATATCCAGACATTTCCATCGGCATGATGCTGGAAGTTCCCGCAGCCGCCGTCACGATCGATACGATGTTGGAATCGGTCGACTTCGTTTCGATTGGCTCTAATGACTTGATCCAATATTTGATGGCGGCCGATCGAGACAATCCCAAGGTCAGCCATCTTTGCCAACCGTTGGCGCCAGCAGTCCTGCGCGTTTTGCAACAAGTCATCACGGCTTGCAACCGCGCCAACAAACCCGTTACGCTGTGCGGGGAAATGGCCGGCCAGCCCAAAGCGTTCTTGCTCTTGCTGGGGATGGGACTGCGGCGATTCAGTATGAGCCCCGCCTTCATTCCGTCGATCAAGCAGCTCGCGCGCGAAGTCACTTTGGAAGAAGCCGAACAAATCGCGGCCACCGCCCTGACGCTCACGACCACGAAACAAGTTCAAACATTTTTGGCCCGGCGCTTGGAGCAGCTTGCGCCGGATCTGGCCATGCTCGACACGGCGTAGTGAGGATTACCGCACATGGGGGTTACGGCACACGGAGTGTGCCTACTACGTTAGCAGATATCGACTCTAATATTTGGATGTCACTTCTCGGTTACGGTAGCAGGCACGCTCCGTGTGCCGTCGCTTCATCTTTCCGTCGTTCTTTTCGCCCAACCACTTTCTCGTCGAACCCCATCGAATTATGCACTAACCAAATGGCGGTCGAGCAATGCTTGCAAACGACTTTTAGGTTGCGCGCCGACGATACGTTCAACGACTTGGCCATCTTTAAAAAGCAGCAACGTTGGAATGCTTTCGACTCCGTAGCGGAACGCCGTCCCCTGGTTGGCGTCAACATCCAGCTTGCCGACTTTGGCGACAGAATTTTCGGTCGCCAGTTGGTCGATGATCGGCGCGATCTGGCGGCACGGGCCGCACCACGTCGCCCAGAAATCGACGAGTACCGGTTGGCTCGCTTTCAAAACTTCGGCTTCGAAATTGGCATCGGTAAAAACGGTTGCTGATCCCATGAACATCTCCTCTGCTGAGAGCTTGATTCCGAAACACACGAAACGGTGCTTCCGTTGGATAATAAGTTAACGACCCGTCTAGATTCAGCACCGGATTGTAGCGGCATCAATTTGCGCGTCAATTGTCGCAAGCTTGGCAATCGATTCCGCGAGAATTTTGGTGAAAAGGAGCTGAAAACAGGCCGCGAGCGGAAGAGATGCCTTCCGATATGTGGACGCCGGACACCTCGACGAATAAGAAGAGGCGATGTAGATAACTTTAGTGAAAACGCGGACAGCATGGGATGCACGAAACGCAAAACTCGCTTACTCGTGCCGCAGCGCTTCGATCGGGTCCATTTGTGCGGCGCGAATGGCGGGGTAGATGCCGAAGATGACGCCGACCGCAACGGAGATGACGAAGGCGAGTGGCACCGAATATCCGACGATGATCGGGGTCATTGTTTTGGCAACGTCGGGCAAACTCGCGTACGCTCGCGGCGAAGAAAACGAAAGCAATTCCCGCGCGTAGTAAATCACTAGGGGACACGAGAGTCCGATCAGAATACCGGTGATTCCACCGATCACCGACAGCACGACGGTTTCCACTAAAAACTGGCGGACGATATCGCCACGCTTGGCACCCAAGGCCCGGCGGATACCGATCTCGCGCGTCCGTTCGGTGACGGTCGCCAACATAATGTTCATGATACCGATGCCGCCGACCACCAATGAGATTGCCGCAATCAAGCCCAGAAACAGCATGTACATCATCTTGGTGGCGCGCGATTGTTCGATGAGTTCGTAGGGGACGACCACAGCGACGTCTTGCCGGTCGGGCTCGTTCGCTTTGAGCGAATCGTCGATGAGTTCGGCGGTCATTCGCACATGTTCGATGCTGTCGACTTTGGCCGTGACCTGGGACAGTTCAAATATCTGCCTGCTGAATGTGCCAGCCCCGCTTTTTCTTTCTTCGTCGCTCAATCGCTTGCGCATGGTGGTGATCGGGATATAGACGTCCAACGAAAAATCTTGGGCGGCCAATGAGCCGCCGATAGCGGCGGTAGGATCGCGGTGCTTTAGAACACCAACGATTTCGAAGTACAGTTTTTTTTCTGAGAGGTAGAGCTGTTTTTTTATTGGGTCTTCCGAAGGAAACAAACGCTTCGCTAAATTCGCCGCGATGACGCAAACATTGGCGGAAGTTTCGGTTTCCATTGGCGTTAGAAAATGGCTGCGCGCCGGATCGTCAACTTCCAGTCGATTGATGACCGAATAGTCTGCCGTGCAGCCCACGAGACGCCCGTCGATGGGCGTGATATTCGGATTTCCGTTGTAGGTAAACTTCATTGGAAGTTCGCGGATCGGAATCATCAGCGAGATCGTGGGAATGGATTGCAGCATATCCATTTCGGCCCGCGTGATGCCATAGGCTTTTACGTCGCGCATGCCGGCTGAGGCTTCGTCGGGGGGCTTGATCGATCGGATCATGATATTGTCTGCGCCCAAGCTTTCGATCTGTCGCTGGGCTTCAACGCTAATGCCTTCGCCAATGGCCAGCAGCCAAATCACACTGGCGACGCCAATGAAAATGCCCAGGACGGTCAGCAGCGACCGCATCGGATGCAACAAGAGGCTTTTGCACCCCAGAATAAAGGCACGCATCAGGAGCATTGGAATTAGCCCTCCGGCGGTGCGAAGGCGTTGGAATTGCCGATCGATTCTTCAGCGCCGACCTGGCCGTTTTCCGGAACGTATCGTTTGCGAACTGGCTGGCGAACGTCGGATTGAATCACGCCGTCGCGAAGTCGTATGATGCGTTTTGCATGTGCGGCAACTTCATCTTCGTGCGTGACCATGATGATGGTTCGACCTTGGTCATTGAGCCGCTCAATCAAAGCGAGAATTTCTGCGGTGGTAACCGAGTCGAGGTTTCCAGTTGCCTCGTCGGCAAGCATGAAATAGGGTTCGTTGACCAGCGAGCGGGCTATCGCGACGCGCTGCTGTTGGCCACCGGAAAGTTGCGTGGGTCGATGGCCGAGTCGATCGCCAAGTCCAACGAGTTCGGCCAGCGCCGTGGAACGCCTTCTGGACTCGGCCCCTATTTTCCCTTGGTAATACAGCGGCACCTCAATGTTTTCCACAACGGTGAGTTGGGGAATCAAATTGTACGACTGAAACACAAAGCCAATCCGCGTGGCTCGAATCTCGGACAACTGGTCGTCGGTCATTTGCGCAACGTCGTCACCGCCCAATAGAAAACTGCCGGATGTGGGACGGTCGAGGCAGCCGAGTAGATTAAGCAACGTGCTTTTTCCCGAACCCGACGGACCCATGATGGCGACATAATCCCCTTCGGGAACGGAAAAAGTCACTCCGCGCAAAGCGCGCACGGTCTCCCCTTTGAGGACGTAGTCCTTTTTAAGATCGACGATTTCTGCGGCTAGTTTCATGCCCAAGGCCTGTGGAGAGTTTCGTGCGTTCAAGTTTGGCTAGCGCCGTGATTCGGTCAGCCGCCACCGGGCGGACCGCCACCACCTGGTTGACCGCCGCCGCCACCTTGTTGCATTCTCTGCTCCATTCCTTTGAGCAATTCATCACGTGTGATCTTGCCATCGCTGTCTGCGTCATATCCCATGACGCGATCGCGAAAGCCTTCGGGGATCGCGCCGAGTTCGCTCTCATCTAACGTTTTGTCTGCGTTGGTATCCATTCGTTCCAACATTCCGTCGGCCATTTGTTCGGGCGTGCCACCGCGACCCCCACCTCCGCCTCCACCTGGTCGACCCCCGGCTCGTTCGCCACCACCTTCGCCGCGTTGTCCACCGCCTCGTCCACCTTCGCCGCGACCTTGTTCATTGCGGCGGTTTTCACCGGCTGCGTTTTCTTGCGGAGGGCCGCCGGCTGGCTGATCGGGATTGGTCGGCGCTGTAACTGAAGGACTGGCGTTCGAAGTTTCGCTTGGTGCCTTGCCGTCGGCCACTGCCTCTTGAGGGACTTCGATCTTTGCTTCGACAACTTTAACGGGCAGCTTGAGTAGTTCGCGATGGCTTCCTGGGTTCATCACTACCATGTCGCCCTCGTTGATGCCGGATTCGATGCAGACGCTCTTCGAATTTCCGCCGCTGGTTTGAACTTCGACGGTTTCGTAATTATCGCCGCGTTTGACTAAGCAATAGCGGCTGTCCTGTGCTGCGTAGATGCACTGAACCGGAACCTGGACGGCGCTTTCAAGACACAGCGTTTGAATTGCGACTGAACCATTCATGCCTGGCTTAAGTTCCTCGGGCGGGTCGAATATCTTGACCAGGACTGGAAACTTTTTGATTGACCCAGACATAAAGTCACCAGCTTGGGCGTATTGGCTGACGCTGGTCACGATTCCTTTGAGATTTGAGTTATGGAGAGCGTCGACCTTGATCGACACAGGCATTTTGGTGCGAACTGCCGTAATGCTCTGTTCATTGATCAGCGCTTTGACCTCCATTTTCGTTGGGTTGGGAATGCGAATCAGGACTTGCCGTTCGCGGACGGTCGCGCCTTCCGTAAGTACCCATTCGGTCTGGCCTCCGCGCCCGGATTCCTTGTTGTAGACGACTTGACCACTGACTCCCTTGGGGGGCAACACGGTGCAGTTTTTGATTTGGGTCTCAATTTCCGTCCGTTTGGTCTCTTCGATGTTGAGTTTTTCTTTTTCGTTCGCGAATTTGACTTCGGCCGCGCGGATATCGCTATCCAGCTTGATCATTTCTTTTAATTTGGTGACTTCGTCGAGAACCTGAAGTTTTTTGGTCGCCAATTCATAAGAGTTCTTGGCTCTCTGGACGGCGATCCGATCCCCTTTGAGTTGCTGCGTCGTGATGAAGTTTTTCGCGTGTAACTTGGTACTGTGATCGAGGTAGGCGTCGGCCTGCTCGGTTTCTTGCTGAGCGTTATAAATTTCGTTTTGGATTTGTTTTCGGTTCTGCTCGTAGATGCCCTTGATGTATTCGATTCGCGCGACTTTCGCGGCTTCCCAAGCCGCTTCGGCTTGGATCAATGAGGTGTTCGCGGTGTTGATGGCCAGCTTCTGCTGATCGAGATCCTTTTCGAATGCTTTCGAGTCCAATTGGCACAGAACGCGGTCTTTGTCGCGCGGGTTTTCTTCGGTGTTGATAATCATCGTCCCTTCGGGGACGACTTCGAGCACGGCGATCGAACCACCGGCCGGGCGAACTTCACAACGGATTTCTATGTTCTCGCTGCTCTGGACTTCGCCTTGGTCGAGGACTTGCGAAACGAATTGGCCTCTGGTTGCGGGAACGAGGATCGGCGCATTGGCGTCAGCTTTCGGGCCTCGATTACTGGCGTAGTAAATTCCGACGCCGATCATGATGAGCACGGCGGCGACGATAACGAAAAACGTCATCGATCCGCGTCGAGCGGCTAAGCGACGATTTAGTCGACAGTTCATTTGAATCATGGGATCAATCACGCTAAACAAATATGGTTTCGGAGCCGCCAACCTCGCCGCTTCGATATTCGACGAAGCCCAGGCGAACATCAAATGGAAATACTTGTCTGCGGCCAAAGGTTGAAAATGGTGGTATTCTACATGGGTTGGCCGCAAATGCCCAATTTCATGGGCTTTTCGTGGAATACCGCTCACGCGGCGCGGGCAAAATGTAGGCTTTCTCTGATGTCGTTACCGCTATTAGATATAACCTGACCATCGGCGGCAAGTTTCGCCCCGATTCAGCTCCCCACGATTGTAGCGATCAATACACAACTGCAGCCCACTTAAATCGCTCGTTTTCAGCGATAAATTCAAATTGTCATGGCGTTAGCCATGGTTAGCATTTGGGGATCAAGTTCCCGCTTGCGTCCACAGACTTCCGCCAAGGGGAGCGCCATGATCTTGCCCGCAACCAAGCCCACCAAGCGGCCGGTCAATCCGCTTTTCATCGATTGAACTGCCGCCCACCCCATCCGAGTCGCAAGTATTCGATCAAATGCCATTGGGTTGCCGCCACGTTGGACGTGCCCCAAGATCGTCGCGCGGACATCGAATCCAAGTTGTTCGCGGTGCGACTTGAAGTACGCGACGAGCTCGCTGGCGTCCATTTTGCTTCCTTCGGCGACGACCACTAGCGCGTGCGGCTTGCCGCGCGTGTAAGCATCCGAAATCGTTCGGGCTAATTCAGTTGGTTGGATTTCAAACTCGGGAAGGACGGCCGCTTCGGCCCCGCCAGCGATTGCCGCCATCATCGCCAAGTACCCGCAGTCGCGACCCATGACTTCGATTAAAAAGGCGCGGCGGTGCGAACTGGCCGTGTTCTTCAAACGATCGATCGCTTCAAGTGCGATGTTCAGCGCCGTGTCGACTCCCAGTGTAATATCAACGCCAAACAAGTCGTTGTCGATCGTCGAGGCAATGCCAACCACCGGAAAGCCATCTTGGGTCAGAGCGAGCGAACCGGCTTGCGATCCGTTGCCGCCGATCACCACCAAGCCATCGATGCCCGCCCGCTGCAATTGCTCGATCGACTTGAGCCTTACGTCTTTGTTGGCAAACTCTGGGCAACGCGAGCTTCCCAAGATCGTTCCACCGTTTTGAAGAATGCCCCCGACGTCGCGCGCGGAAAGTTCTCGTCGATCGCCGGCGACCAATCCGGCGTAACCGTGGCGGACGCCAAAGACCGACCATCCTTGTTCGATCCCCGACCGAACGACCGCACGGATCGCGGCATTCATGCCGGGCGAATCCCCACCACTTGTAAGAACTGCAATTCGACGCACAACAGCCTCCTGTAATCATTTCTAAGTGCCCGCATTGTGCCACGACGGAGCGGCTTGCCGCGAGCGGGGGCCGCGGCGACTATTTTCCAGCGCCAAAGCGTCCGGCGTCCCGCCCCAGTTTTCCATTTCAAGCCTCAGATTCGTCTCGCCCAATTCGCTCCCCGACGGTTACACTGTACGGGCCAACTGGTCGTCATCCCGCCGATGACTCCCCAACATCCTTTTATTATTCCCTCTCAGAAACATGGCCAAGCGCTCGTCGTATCAAGAAAAAGCGATTCGCAATTTTTACCAAAACCGCGATGTGATCGCTTTGCAGCGGGCACAAGAGTTGGTCACAGAGCTGTACTTGTCGACCGGCAAGAAACGGGCGAAGTACTGGGAACACCTTAAGCCCCACCTAGTCGCTTTGGAAATCGCGCCGGCGACGATTGAACATTTGATTCAACAAGACGACCCGAAACTCGTCGCCGAATTGCTGAACAAGAAAGTTTAGTCCGAATTCCAAACGCACGTTCACGTTTTTACGCAAGTGTCCGACATGATTTCCGAACGATTAAAAACGCTGCAATTCATCGTTGGGCCGCTCATCATCGGTGCGGCGTTGTTCGCGATAATCAGTCTCTTCGTTTCCGGCGTTCCAAAACTTACGGAGTTTCGCCTCGGCACTTTTGGCATCATTGGAACAGTTTCTGCCGTTGCCGGCGTTGCGCTAGCGTTCGTTGTCACTCGAACGATGGATCGGGCCGCTGAAGATTCGCTCCGGGCTTCGGGGACGGTGACTCAAATTGACGAACAGTTATTCGAGCGGCTGCAGAATCGCACGATTGTGGGATGCGCTTTGTTGGAGGGCGGAATCTTTCTGAACCTGGTGCTCAACATCCTTCAACCCCATGTGCTATTGCTGTCGCTCGCTCTGGGGATGCTGGCAGTGATGAGTTTCTATTTTCCGACGAGCCGTCGTGTGCAACAATGGTTTGCTCTTCGGCGCGAGGGCATTACGAACCGCAAAACTTTTGACTAAACGCAACCATGTTCTATTTTTAGAAGCGTCAGCCGCAGGGCGGTAGCCCTCGGTTTCTCCGCCGTGGCGGACGTATGTCCAACAGAAACCGAATCGCCGCGGTGGACCGCGTTCCGGTTGATTGAAATGTGAACGGCATTGTGAATAGATGGCAATCCGCGTTGAAAGGAATCTCCATGGAAGCGTCTCTAAAACTGACTTTGGAACGTTTGGTTGATGGGGATCTCAACTCGCGAGTCGAGGCCGCACGCCAATTGGCTCAAGGTGACACGACACCACCTGCCGTTGCCAGCGAACTGGTTCGCGCGCTCGAACACCCTTACGAAGAGCGCTTGATGCCGTGGATCGAGGCCGCTTTGGAGAAGATCGCGACTCCGCCCGCAGATCAAGCCGAACCACTCCAAAAAATCGTCGACCGCTTTTTGAAAGAATCGACGTATCCGGACGCTGTGTATTGGGCCGCGACCATGTTGGGTCGTATCGGCCGGGGCGCGGCCACTGCGGTTCCATCGCTGACAGCCCTTCTCGGACGGACCGACCGCCCGAACGTCCAGTTCAAAGCGGCTTGGGCGCTGGGGAAAATTGGGCCAGCCGCAAAAAAGTCCGTGCCTCAACTGGCGATTGCAGCCGCAAGTCCAGGACATCCTCGCCTAGCGACTTACGCCAAAAAGGCGATGGAAGAAATCAATCGCTAAAGATCTCGCGAATTTCGCTCGTCATTACAAGGATGAATTCGATGAAGGCGATCGTTGCCGCGCTGGCCGCTTGGCTGGCCGTCGGAATTTGCTGCGGATCCGCCGACGAACTACGGGCGGCTCAGTTGCCGACGAACGAAGTGGATTTCGCGCCGGTGCATTGGCGCGGCGACGCGGCACTGCGCGACGTTTTCTTTCTCAATCACGACTTGGGTTGGGCCGTCGGCGATCATGGCACGATTTTGCGAACGGAAGATGGTGGCCGTTCGTGGAGCCTTGTGCCGGTCGGCGTTTCGTGCGCGTTGCGCTCGATTCAATTCGTTGACGAACTCAATGGCTGGGCCGCCGGTGGACGAGCGTTGCCTTTGGTCGATCGAACTCACGCGGTATTGTTGCGAACTCAGGATGGCGGTCGAACTTGGAAGTCAATGGACGGGACCATGCTGCCGGCCATTCGACAACTCAAAATGACCGACGCGCAAAACGGTTGGGCTTGGGGCGCGCCGACGCAACTTTTTCCCAATGGCATTTTTGTGACTTCCGACGGTGGCCGAAGCTGGTCGGACTTTCCGCAATCCAAATCGCAACGCTGGTCGGCCGTGGCCGCGACACGCGATGGCTTTGCCGTCGCCACGGATCAAGCTCGTTTGGGACTTTACAACTCGGGTCGTTTTCGGGAATCGCGGCAAGCGACTTTGAACACTGCATACAACGGCATAAAATTTTTCGATGCCAACAGTGCATGGGCACTTGGTAATCGCCAAACAATGGCGTCCGACGACGGCGGACAAAACTGGCAAGCGATCGATATTCCGGCAGAAGCACTTGGTCCCGAGAGATTCGAATTTCAGACTGCGGCAAGCGCTGGCGCGCGACGATGGCTTGCCGGCTTGCCAGGAAGTTACGTCTTTTGCCACGATTCGTCGACGCATCAATGGAGCCGATCGCGTACGCCGATTCGATCTGCGATTCACAAACTGCACTTCGTGGATGAACAGCATGGTTGGGCGGTGGGAGATTTGGGAAATATTTTGGTCACTCGCGATTCGGGAGAGACTTGGCAGGTCCAGCGCGCGGCCAGTGATCGAGTCGGATTGCTGCTCGTATGTCGATCTGCCGATTCGATTCCCTTCGAGGCCTTAGCCCGACACAGCGCCGACCAGGGCTACTTCGCCGCAGTCGTACTTTGCCAAGCCGATTCTGAGTTCGGCGACGGCGAACAGCGCGCGGCCGAAGCCTGTCAAAGACAAGGCGTCTCGACCTTCGTCATGCTGGAAACGAAGTCCCCCGAAACCGCTCAAGCCAAACTAGTTGGCCTCATTCGTCAACTGCAACCGAGCGCGATTGTCATTTCCGATGCGGCCCAGCGGCGCGTCCTTAAACCGATCGCGACGAATCCGCGTCAGCCGAATGCGAGTATCGCAGTATTCGATCTGGAAAGCGCTGTGGTTTCGGCGATCGAATTTGCGGCGGATCCAAATCACGATCGCGATTGGATCAATCACGCAGCGTTGGCACCTTGGCAGACGCCGTTTGTTTTTTTGGCTCGCAGAAAGGTGACGCCGGGCGTTTGGGGTTCGGCGGAGTATTTGCCCGCGCTCGGCCAAAACCTGTTTGATCAAATCCTTGAAAGTCGCGCTTTGTTGACGCCATCCGTTTCCACCACCGATGGATTCGAGTTGATGGCCCTCGCGGATCGCTCGTCGACGTCGACGACAGATTTGTTTGGAGGGTTGACCAAAGGACCACTGGCTCCACCACGCCGAAAGGAACTTGCGCCGCGCGGTCACGTCGGTCAAATTAAGGCGATCATCAACAAATACTCGACGCTAGATCAATTGACGACTCAATTCGATTCTAGTCCGGCTTCGATGCCGGTTTGGCGACAACGCGTCGATCGCTTGATCGCTGAGCTGGAACCGAAAGTCGCTGGCGATTGGCTCTGGCAGCTTTCGGAAGCGTATTCCCGCACCAACCGCCTTGAGTTGGCCGCATTTTCGCGCGGGGCATTGCTGGAGCTTTGTCCGGGCCATCCGCTGACGTGGGAATCTCGAATGTGGCTTGCCTCGTATTACGCCAGTGATGAAATCGCGTGGACTGAATTCCTCGAGCAACAAAAGCTTGCGGCGACGACTGCCGTTCGCTCGGACCCTGCCGTGCGAAAAGCGGGCTTGCGCGCCGTGCCACGAAAAACCGTAGTGAATGGCGTGACGCAATGGGAATGGATTCCCGAAGTTCCTGCGGAAAAGGAAGCCTCCTCCGATCCGCGGGCTGACATCGCCACCCAATTAGCCACGCCTGGACTTGGTGATTTCGCAGCGTTTTCCGCTCCGCGGCTGACGCTGTCGCAAACTCTGTTTCGCTCGATCAATCAATACGATCCCGAATTGGCCGCCGACCCGCTCGTCGCATTTGGCGAAGCCCTGCTCAAGAGAAAGATGTCAGGCCTCGTCGAGGCCGAATCTGATTTGCGTAAAATCCACGTGCAGAACTTGCCGTCGCCGCAGCGCCACTCGATTTCGCGTGAACAGCGGCTTGTTGGAACAAAGTCATGGAGCGAAATGCGCGACGCCTTCGAATGCCCGAGCGCAGGCCTCAAGCCTTATCTCGACGGAGTCCTCGACGACGAAATCTGGCGGACAACTGCTGAATCAGGCCGCATCATCCAGCTTTCGCCCGATTCGAAACCTGAAACGCCAATGACCACTCCGTCCAGCGCGGCAATGAAACCGACCGACGATCCGAATTTGGGTCAAACGCAACTGATGCTGGCTCACGACGATCAATATCTGTATCTGGCTGCCATTTGCCATTGCACGCCAGAATCGACTCCAAAAAATCCTCGCGGCGACAACGGCAAACGACAGCGCGACCAATCGCTTGATCACCAAGACCTATTGCAGATCGCGATTGACGTCGATCGCGACTGCCGAACGTATTATTTGTTTTCCATCGATGGCCGCGGCTCGTTCGGAGATCAACTCGCCGAGAATCGCCAGTGGAATCCAACTTGGTATTTGGCCCACTCGCGAACGGAACGCAACTGGATCGTCGAGGCGGCGATTCCACTCGATCAGCTTTCGCCTGGGCTTGCCAACAAAGCGGGCGAGGTCTGGGGCTTGTCGATCCGGCGACATGTTGCCGACGGGCAAGTCGAGCGCTGGTCGCCCGCGTTTGCCAGCACGGATAATCAAAACTTGGCGACGCGCTTTACCAAGCCTGATTTTTTGCCGCTGGATGGCGTCATTTATTTTCGCTAGCGGCCCAAAACGAGCATTGCCTCGCCTCTCGGAAAGGACTACAAATCGCCGTGCAAATCGGCAAGCCAATGGTGGCGAGGCGACTTGCACGCTTCCGCAAAATTTCGCACCCGCATGGAGAACGCGAATCGGTGCGCTGTCTTTTCATCTCTCAAGGAGGAACGATCGTGAAGACTTTAGTTCAGTTGACGTTAGTGCTGGGATTGATCGCTGTCTCGTGTAATTCGATACAAGCCCAGGAAACCTTTGGAACGATTGTCGTTCTGGACGTTTCCAAAGTATTCAAGTCCAACGAATACTTCAATAAACAAATCGAAGGCGTTCAAGCGCAAGCCCAGAAACTGAAGGCCGACGTCGAAGCCAGCCAACAGCAACTTCGCGAAAACGCGCAGAAAATCAACGAAACATTGGCCGCCAACTCGCCCGATCGCAAAGCTGCCGAAGCAAAACTCGAACAGGAAATGACTTCGCTAAGAACTTACGCCCGACAGTCAGAAACCGAACTGATGACTCAAGAAGCAAAAATCTATTACGACACGTATTTGCAAATGCAAAACATCGTCACGACTGCGGCGCAAGCCAATAACATCGCAATGGTCTTGCGCTTCGACAGCAGCGAGATCAACAAGGACGATCGAGGCTCGGTGGTCGCCCTAGTAAACCGCGGGATTGTGTTCCAATCCAAGAGCGACATAACCGACTTCGTCATCAAGCAAATGAATCCCGAGCGATCCGCCGACTCAGGAGCCACGCAAAAGAAATAGCCGCGCGGGTGCTGCCAAAGTGAAGAGCCCGGCGCTTGCGCGTGCGGCCAAAAAAAACTCAATCTAAGTCGACCGGATTTCCGGTCGGCTTTTTTTGTTGGTTGATTGAGCCGCGCCAAAGGTCGTAATAGCTTGCCTCGTTTTCCCGGTTTGACGTGCATCGCCGGGGAGATGTTAGCTTGTTATCATGGCGGGTTATGAACGTTCTCGTTTTTGAAGATTCGCTGGTCGACAACTTGTATCCCGTGACGACTGGTCGTCCGGCGTATGCGATTACTTGCGGCTCGTTTCGCTTGTTGGATTGGCTGGTGCAACTGGGGAAGCCGCTAAGCGGCTGGGTTCGACCGCACTTGAAAACGCTGCAATCGCTGGACTTTCCAGAGCTGAACCAAGGATTGTCGGCGTCCAATCGCTGGACCCTTTTGGTCAATGCGCGATTAGTCCCCAGTCGAGCGAACTTTCTCCAATTGCAAAAGTTACTGGCGCGAGAAGCACGCGGCGCGATTCGCTCGGACCATTCGCTCGCGGCCGCGGTCGTGCCGACTGAGCAACTTCGCAGCCACGACGGGGACATCGCCAAAGCCTTGGAGGCGGTCGGCCCAATCGAGGCTGCGGCAACAACCCCCGCGATCGAATTGCCGTTGTTGAATTTTCCGCACGAGATCATTCGTTGGAACGTCGATTGTTTTGTCGACAACTTGCGACATCGAATCGATTCGGGCCACTACCGCGAAGTCGCCAAAGACGTGTTTGTCGGCGATGGGGCCACTCTGGGTGAGTTTACCGTCACCGACACGAAAACGGGACCGATCGTGCTGGATTGCAATTCCCAGATCGGGCCGTATTGTTTTTTGCGCGGCCCCGCATACCTCGGCTGCGGCGCTCGGGTGATCGAACACGCGGCCATCAAGGACTGCGTGTCGCTAGGCCACACCACCAAGATCGGCGGCGAAATCGAAGCGTCCGTGATCGAGCCTTACACGAACAAGCAGCATCACGGTTTTCTCGGCCACAGTTATCTGGGCAGTTGGATTAACTTGGGTGCTGGGACATGCAACAGCGATCTCAAAAATACTTACGGCGAAGTCAAACTAGACTTTCGCGGTCAGAAACTTGCGACTGGAATGCAATTCGTCGGCTGCGTCATGGGAGATTACGCCAAGACGGCGATCAACACCGGCATCTTCACCGGCAAAATTATCGGAACGTGCAGCATGGTCTACGGTTTTGTGACAACCAATGTGCCGAGTTTCGTGAATTACGCGCGGTCGTTTGGACAAGTCACCGAGCTGCCACCTTCCGTGATGGAGTCAACCCAAAAACGCATGTTCGCTCGCCGCCAAGTCACTCAGCGCCAATGCGACATTCAACTACTGCACGACATGTATCAGCTAACTCGCAACGAGCGGCAACTGGCCGAAGAACCGCTCGTGCTGTGAGCGACTATGCTGAATGATCCACAAAATTGCATCAAAAATTGGCATGAAAAAACTTCGCGACGTTTACCGACCGGGCCACTTGGCCGTTTCGATTGAGTTGTTTCCGCCCAAGACTGCCTCGGGCGAACATTCGCTGTACGAGCACGTCGGCAAGCTCGTCGAATATCACCCCGATTTCGTGACGTGTACTTACGGCGCCGGCGGTTCGACTCGAGACAAAACCTTGGAAATCGTCCGCCAGATCAAATTGCGGTTTGGCATTCCAGTCGCCTCTCACTTGACTGTTGTGGGTTCGACGGTCGATCAGCTTCGTGATTATTTGCGTCGGGCGCAGGCTGGCGGCATCGACTTTGTCGTCGCGTTGCGCGGCGATCCGCCGCAAGGCCAATCGTCCTTCGTGGCAACCGCTGGCGGGCTGCGACACGCTAACGAACTGGTCGAACTTATCGGTCGCGAGTTTCCCGGATTCGGCATAGCGGTCGCCGGTTATCCGGAAAAACATTCCGAGGCGGTAAGCTTTGATAGCGATTTGCTGCACCTGAAAAACAAAGTCGATGCGGGGGCCGACGTCGTGCTCACGCAATTGTTTTTTGACAATCGCGATTTTTTCCAATTTCGCGATCGCTGTGCGGCGCTGGGAATCGGCGTACCGATTGTTCCAGGAATATTGCCCGTGACCAACCTCAAACAGATTCAGCGGATCGCCTCGCTCTGCGGCTCCAAGATTCCGGGGAAGTTTATTAACGACTTAAGCCGCAGCGACTTGCCCCAATGGCAGATGCAGGTCGGCATTGAGTTCGCACTTAATCAAGTCCACGAGCTCATACAACAAGGCGTTCTGGGATTGCACTTTTACGTCCTCAATCAATCGCAAGCGATGTTGGCCATACTTGAGGGCCTGCAAATTCGGTCGTCCCGCACGGCCTAATCCCGTTCGTTAAATTGGTAACCTGACAACTCGCGAGTCGTGCCGCTAGAATACTCGTTGTCGTCCGCGCGACATTCGTTTTGGCAGTCCATCAATGTTGAGGGGTTTCATGCGTACCTGGATGATTTCGATCGCAATAGCGACGGTCTTCGTTGCGGTTTCTCTAGGCAAGCCGATCGCCCTCGTGGTCAGGGCTCAAGACACAAAGCAAGCCGAACCCGCGGCTGCCAACGCAGCCGCCCAAGCTGACGAAGCGACGAAACAGTCGGAACAAAATATTCAGGCGATGGCCCAGCGGCTCGTTGCTGCTATGGATCAATTGATTCCTGGCGAGTTTGCTGCAGATGCTCCGCTGCCCAAGCAACTGCAGGAAGCCGCCACTTTGCTGCTTCGCGGTGATCCCAAAACGGCGAGCGAGAATCTTGAGAAGCTCGTCAATGAAAATCCGACGCTCCCGCCTTGGCCACTCCTCCTAGCCGCAATGCACTTCTCGATGAATCAAGCGGAGCCAGGGCGGCTCGGCTTGGAACGCGCGGCTGTTGACTTTCCCGATTATCCCGGTGTCTACACGGCGCTCGCTCGCTTGTCGATCAACGAAGGTTGGTGGGCCAGCTCGATGGCACTACTAGCGCAGCTTCGTCAGAAAATCGATTCGGGAACCTGGTCGGACGAACAAAAGAAACATTTTGATCTGGAGTATTTGGATGCGTTGTCGGACACGGCGATTGGCCAGCGACGACTAGAAGATGCGCGAAAGCACTTGACCGAATTGCAGGGAAAGTTGCCGGAGAATGCGAGCGTACCGTTTCGCTTGGGCGATATCGACTTCCGCCAGGAAAAATTCGACGATTCGCTGGAGAACTTGGCAAAAGCCCGCGCGCTCGATGCGACCTTGTACCCGCCGGAACTTGTGCTCTATCAATGGTCCACTCGGCAAAACAAGACCGAAGATGCCGAGCGCTGGATCAAATCGGCCGCCGAAAAATTCCCGGAAGAGAAAATCGTACAAGTGGAGTACAGCCGGTTCTTGCTAGAGCGCGCCGAACTGGCCGAAGCCGCGAAATGGATCGAACGCGCCGAGAAATCGGGCGCGAATTCGGCGATTACCCGATTCTTGAAAGCTCAAATCTCGTTTCTTCGACGAAGTTATACAGCGGCCGAAGCTGACTTCAATGAATTGGCCCTGCAAAACCCGAACGACATCGCCGTCCGCAACATGTTGGCCCTCTGCCTCATCGAAAGCGATGATCCCGTCAAGCAACAAAAGGCGATCGAAATCGCCAGTACCAACTTGCGCTTCAATCCTAACAACGCGCAGTTGGCGTCCACGATGGGTTGGGTCTTTTACCGCTTGGGGAACACGCAGCAGGCGAAACAAATCCTTTCTCAAGTCGCCTCGCTTCCGAATTTTCCTTCCGATACGGGATATTACATGGCGCAGATGTTAATGGATGAGGGCAACGATGAAGGCGCCGCTAAATTGCTGACCGATTGCCTCAATGCCCGTGGACTATTCTCCTACCGCTTACGAGCCGAAGCCGATTTGAACGTCGTCAACAAACGCTTGGCCAACAAAAAAGACGCCACCAAAGAACCAGCCCCTAGCAACGACAAACGCTGATTCGCCGCGTACCCACAAGATTTTCGCAATCGTAGTTGGCGAGCGGGGAGCGTCAGCCTCTTGATTTGGTTTTTGTCGCCGTTGTGCGACGAATGAAAATCAGTCCGCCGGGCCAATGGCCCAACCGTTTGATTTCCAGTTTCAAATTGCGCTTGCGGCAATCTGTTGGGCAGCAAGAGTGCGAATGCGTTTGACCATGGAGTAGAGTCCGTTGCGCCGATTGGGGCTCAAATGCTGGGCTAGTCCGAATTGCTCAAAGACGGCTTCCACGTCAATCGTTACAACGTCCGCCGGCGTGCGACCGGCGAATAAACTTAGAAGGATGACGATCAGTCCTTTGACGATTAGCGAATCGCTATCGGCAATAATCTCCAAATGCGGTTCGCTGGTGCCGGCAGTTCGCGCGACCAACCAGACGGTACTCATGCAGCCGTGAACTCGATTCTCTGCGGTTTGAAACGCCGAATCGATCGGCGGCAATTTTCGACCCAAGTCGATGATGTACCCGTACCGTTCGTCCCAGTCGGGGATGTCGGCGAACTCTTCGAGCAATTCTGCAAGCGGCGGCGGAAACGAAGCGGTCATGAGCAAACAAGCATTCCTTTTTGACGACGGACGACACGCAACCTAACTATAAATGAAAAACCACCGCGAGAAACTCCCACGGTGGTCATAACATTCGACACTGGGCTCGCTGCTTAGCGATTGAGATGGACACTAAAGCCACCTGTGTTCAGCGTTAATCCGTTACGATCCAAGCTGACTCCACGACCGTAACTTTGGCCACCCAAATTCCTCCGGCCGTTTTCACTGCTGGGAAAGCTGGACATCGATCCGCGGGTAAGGGTGCTGTAGCCGCCGCTAGATCTGCGGTCGAAACCGTTACCGTTACCTGAACCGTATCCCGTCCCTGGGTTGTATGCGGAACTATGTCCTGTCCACGAACCGCCGCCGTAACCCAATCCGCCAGGGTAGCCAGGAGCCACTTCTTCGAGGGAGGCCCCGACGATTGACA
Organism: Planctomycetota bacterium; assembly: GCA_031376585.1. Taxonomy (GTDB): domain Bacteria; phylum Planctomycetota; class Planctomycetia; order Pirellulales; family Pirellulaceae; genus JANMEB01. The sequence goes on from JANMEB010000541.1 coordinate 21,497, forward strand.
TTTCGCGTTGGATGCACCTGATGGCTTCGCGCATTCGAGCGACTTTCATTTCTGCACGTCGCGGGCTGCCGATCCGGCAATCCGTTCGTAGCGCAGCACGGATCCCTTCATCCAAGCGGCAGACCAGTTCGAACAAGTCGCACACGATGCGGTCGGACGAGCGGCCGCAACTGCGAGCGCGAGATTGCGCTCGCAATGCAATCGCCTTGCCGTGAATCCGCGCGTTGGTGGAAAGCAGTTCGCCGTAAAGTCGCGAGTCATGGAATCGGTAATGCAGTTCGTCACGCAATTCATCTGTCGCGCAAATGATCGCCTCTGCGTGCTTGGTAATGTTGGAGTAATTTTCATCGTGATCAGCGCGGGCCGTTTTGACGGTACCGACGCCGGTTGTTGTTGCCAGGACCACTAACATAGTTCTAAAAATCTTCATTCGCTTTCCCTTTCGTGCATTGCGTTTGAGCCCGAGTCGCAGCCATGCGCTTTGCGTCGCACCTTCAATTGCCCGCTGGGTCAACGGCTTATTCATAATTGCAACGATCGTGCCAAATCGTTTCTCGCCGCGGCGCGTCAGCAAAGGCCCCATGTTTCGGCCTGATTTTTCAGCTAGGCAAGCGAGCATCGTGACATAAATCTTCGACGCAGCGGAGCGCTGACATCCAAACGATGACGACCGAATCGAAGTCGCGACAGTTGCCTTAACCGGCAGCGCGAGTGAGAGTTCGATCGGCGGAAACGGCGAGAGCCATCGCACTTAGCTCCGACGCAAGATTGCGATAATCTTCGGCGCCGTGCGATTGCGGCGCGTACTCAAAGATCGAGCGACCAAAGCTGGGTGCTTCGGCCAAACGGACATTGCGGCGAATCCGCGTTTCAAAACATCGCGCGCCAAGCCAAGCGCCGTTCTCTTTGTCGGTGGATGCAAAAAACTCGTGTACGTCGTTAATGACTTCGTTCGCCAGACGCGTTTGGTTGTCGCACATGCAAAACACAACGCCCGATAAACGAAGTTGCCGGTTCAGTCGCTTGCCAACGACTTCGATAGTGTGCAGCAATTTGCTCAGCCCGTGCAAAGCCAGAAAATGCGGCTGCAGTGGAAGCAGCACTTCGCGCACGGTCGTCAGCGCGTTGAGCGTCAAGATGCCCAAGGATGGCGGACAATCCAACACAACGTAATCAAAGTCCTCGGCTTCGGTCAACAATCGCTCGCGCAGTAGAATCTCTCGGCCGACTTCGCCCGCCAATTCCATTTCGGCGGCGGCCAGGTCAATATGCGACGGGGTAAGCCAGAGCTTGTCGGTCAATTGAATGCGGGCTTGCGAAATCGTGGCCTGCTCGGTCAACACGTCGTAGATCGTGGGTTGGCCTTTTTCGGCCACCACTCCAAGGTGCAACGACGCGTGCGCTTGCGGATCCAAATCAACCAGCCAAACGCGATGGCCTACCGCGGTCAGCGCAGCACTCAAGTTGACTGCGGTGGTCGTCTTGCCGACGCCCCCTTTTTGATTGATGACTGCGATCGATCGCATGGAAACTCCTTTTTCCTGATCCCGATTCAAGCGGTGCGGATTATAGGGGCAGCGGAGAGTTGTCCACTAGACGAATCGAATCGTCGCTAGCGGCCTTCATGCGGCTTTCGTGGGACTGAGCCGGCCGCAGTCCCAAGAGCGAATTATTCGCTGGCTGGCGACGGCAATTCCGCTGGTTTTGCATGCGTGTGGACAAAAGATGCCACCGCTTCAACCGGGATCGCATACGTCGCGACGCGCAAAGCACGCGCGATGTTGATGCCGACCACGTGTCCGTCAGTGTCCAGAACGGGACCACCGCATTTTTCCGGTGAAATCGGGAAATCGTGAGCGATGACCGTATCGAAGTCAAATCGGCGTTTGCTGAATGGTCCGCCGCCCCACTGGTCGGTCGGCTCGAATTGCATCTGGCTTCCAAGAAGGGCTTGGATGGAAATCTTCTGCTCACCTCGCACGATCACCACGTCAATCGCCTCGTCGGCCTTGTGTCGGCGAATCTCGCGCACCAATTGGTCGACTTGTGAAAGCGGGCGTTCGTCGATCAATGCGATCAAGTCCCCTTTGCGAATTCCAGCGCGACGCGCGGCGCTTTCCTCGATGACCTCGTGAACCACCAATCCACTTCGTTTAGGATCGGGGCTGCAATTGACCCCCAAATAGCCTCGATCGCTCGTATTGGAATGCCTCAAGCTGAATTTGCGTTCATCGACCGTGGCGATGCCCAGGCCGAGCGATTGGCCGTCGGTTCCGACCGAAATCAAAAAACTGCCTGCCGACGGAAGCCGTTGATTGGTCAAGTCGATCGCGCTGACACCCGTTGATGGAAGCTGTAGCAACGCCAGATCAATCGCATCGTCTTTCGCCAAAACTTCCGGCTGAATCTCGCGGCCGTCCCAAAGGCGACACTTGATCGCAGCATTGTCTGTAAGTTCACTGGCCTTGGTTACAACCAAGCCATCCGGCGAAACGACGGTACCGAGCGCCACGGTTCGCTCGCCTATCAGAATTTCGACAACGCTTCGGGCCAAGGGCGCGGTTAGTTCGGCCACCGACTGCTTTACGGCTGGTGCGTTTTTATGATTGGTGCCCTGCGATTGTGCCTGAATACTGCTGCCAAAAAGCAGTCCGATCCATGTCGCGATAACCGTCGTTGAAAGCAGTTTATTGTGCATGGGCAGTTGTTGACCTTGTGAATCGCAGGGCTTGCGAAGCGTGCTTAGCCTTGTGGCCAATCGGCTAATTCGACTGTGATTTGAAACGTCTCGCTGCCGCGCTGGACCGAAAGTTTGACGGTATCTTTCGGCTTGTGTCGGTTCATGTTCTTTAGCAAATCTTCAAAATTCGCGATCGACTGTTCGTCAAAGGCGGTGATCGTGTCGCCGATTTGCATGCCTGCGCGTTCGGCAGGTGATCCGACCTTGACTTGGGCAATT
>JANMEB010000011.1:0-4301 GCA_031376585.1 Planctomycetota bacterium
GAGAACGATTCCCGGATCGGTGACCACGAATGCTTTGCGGCAACCCAGGTCGCGCGACAACTCGCCCAACCGATCTACAGACCCTGGACCAAAAACGATCCGCGTACTCAATTGGAAATCAAACGAAACCAAATCCGCCACGTTTTGCAGCGCTGATCCTAGTTCCGTTGGGCTGGGGTTGGTCATAGGAAGTCCAAGTGGGCAACGATTCTCTAACCCAATGTTGTCACCAAACGATTCGATCTTTCGTGAGAAAATTTGATTTCGATAGTGCTTGCTGGCTACGAATTTTCGTTGAAACCGAGCCACCGGCGAACGGAACTTGCAACTTGATCCATCTGTCCACCGTCGAGACTACCTAAACGACGAACAAGTTTAGCTTTGGGAATCGTTACAAGATTTTGGGCATCAAAGCATCCCAATTTCAGGAATCGTACTGGAATTGAAACTTCAAATCGCGATCCTCGCAAGCTCGTTGTGTGCGCAACCACCGTAATCAACACGCGGTCATTGACGTCGCTAGGCGGAATGCTCATGACTAGACATGGTCGTATCTTGGCGGCAAAACCAAGATCGACAAGCCATATTTCACCGCGACTAGGCTCCGCCATCTTTGCCCTCGGCTGCGTCAAGTTGCAAGAACAACTCTTCCGCCGCGCCGACTAAGTCATCATCGGAGACGTCGAGAGGCGCGTCATGCAAAACGCGACGAAGTAACGCGACAAAAACTTCGTGTCGTTCACCGGGATTCAAAGCGTCGAAAGCACTAATCAGTTGATTTGCGGAATCTGTCATTGGCGAGTTTACCGATCAAAAAACCTTGTTTTTGTGCTCTAGCCATTTTAGCATGGCGCTGGTCATTGTGTAGCTACGCAAGTTTCTCAAACTGAGCGAGCTTATCGCACCGGTGCAATCTGCCGAGCAAGTTGCACGGCTCGCGAACGAAACAGGAAGTCGATCAGATTCCCTTCGTGCGGCTGAAGCCAATTAAGTCGTTGCGTGGGAATCGGACCAATGTTGAGCCGATCAATGTTCGTCGCATCGACCAAGCGCTTGATCCAAGATTCGTCATCGCTGATTGCAGTCGCCACAAGCGTCGGACCGATACGGGCAATCATTTGCTCTTGGGGACATTGCACGACCGAGACAAATGGAAACATAAATTCTTTGGCCGCAATGGCTTTGTCCGGCGAATCGCAATGCACGACCGTTGGACGGAGATATGAAAATCGTTCGTGCTGCACCAAGCGCGCACCGTAGGCGGCTGTGGCGTGGCTCACACCGTCTTGTTTCAAGTCTTCCTCAATCATCGCCCAAGTCCCAGCGCCTTGGCCCTCGGCAGTGAACGCCGCCAAACCCGCTCGCGGATCGCTCGGAGGAAGCGGCTCAATCGGTCCCAGCCGCTCGGCCAATGCCGTCGCGATTTCGCGCGTATGCCGCGCGGCCCAAATGCCCGAACAGTTGATACAGCTTCGACCGCCGTTGCTGTAAACGCTTTCCACCATGAGATCGAGATATTTTGGCCAATCGTCGAGGCAATCATCGCCGAGCAAAATTTTGGAAAAGCCCGGCCCGTGAACTTGGACTAGGGGATTGCCCGCGTACTGAGCAATTGTTTTTTCGCTGCCGAAGATCATGCTCCGCCGACAGCCCGACAAGATCGCTTGGCCGACGTCGTGCCCGCCGGGATAAAGCGAGATGACTTCGGCGGGAATACCTGCTTGTGAAAAAGCGGACGCGATTCGGTACGCCGTCCACGGTTCTTGCGAACCTGGTTTGAGTACCAGCCCCATTTGTAGCGCGATTACGGGAAGCCACAACGTATGCACGCCGGGCGAATTCGAGGGGAGGACAGCGCCCAGCACGGGCGTTTGTGCTTGGTAGCTGACGGTCACGCCGCGAGATTCGTTGCCAAAACCGTTGCTGAGTATTTCCAAGTCCAATCCGCGCGTGAGGCAATCGAGAATTTCGCCCATGTTTCGCAGCACGAACGCATTCTTGGCCATGTTCGATTTGCACATGTGCTCGGGCAAGCCGGTCGTCGCCGATTGCTGGCGAACAAAGTCCTCCGGTGTTTGTCGGCCATCACCCAAGGGCAAGGTCGCCTGCTCGAACAAGTCGGCGGCTTGGGCCATTCGTTCGATCAATTGCGCACAAGTAAATTCGCGCAGCAGTTGTCGGGCGCGATCCGCGCGGCGCAAATCGCGCGCGACTAGTCCCCCGTTGGCTTGGCCAATGCTGGCAACCGTTTCGCCCGTCGCAAAATGAACGATTTGCTGCGTCTCCAGCGATTCGTACGGCTGGCCCCAGCGGATAACAGGAATATTCAACACACAGGCTCCGAGTTGAGGCCTGAGGCTTGAGGCCTGAGGCGTGAGACTTGAGGCTTAAGATTTATGATTTTTGATTTCAGATTTATGATTTGGGAATTCGATTCCTTTATGCCATGCTGGCCACGAGAGCAAAGCACAAATACAAAACCCCTCACGTTTACCCCTCAAATCATAAATCTGAAATCCTAAATCATAAATTCAAAAACACCCCGAGCAGGATTCGAACCTGCGACCTATGGATTAGAAATCCATTGCTCTATCCAGCTGAGCTATCGGGGCTTTGGCGATGTTTCATTGTAAACAAATTGCCTCAATTCGATAACGCGAGCAAATGAGATGTCCAATCGCCCCTCGGCCTTCTGAAATTCCATTTTATCTGCCTGCGGGCTATGATGGGTAACTTGTTTTCGACCAAGCCAAAGGAGCTGCCATGAAATCATTGCTTGCACTTGTTCTGGCGATCATACCCAGCGCGTTGTTTTCTCAGGACGAAATCCAACTCATGATTCAACCGAATTTGACATTCACTTTGGACGGTGGATCGGCATTCAACGGCACTTTCGTGTTGTCCGAATCTTCGACACAGACCGACCCGATTGCACTTTTGCAAACTGCAAATGTGCTCGGCGAACTCGAGCTAGTCGATGAACAAAAGGCGAAGCTGGCTTCGCAAATCGCCGCGCTGAAAACAGCCCGCCAAATAAGGGACCAACAAACTAAGAAGGAATTGAACGGCAAGCCTGAATTGGATGAAAAACTACAGGAGTCTCGTCGCAAGTACCGCGAAGCAGTGACTGCCGCATCGGAAGAAATTCTCGTTCCGTTTCAGCTTGACCGGCTGAAGCAAATCCGACTCCAAGCGGAACTTCGCAACGGCGGTAGTCGTGCGGTCGAATCGGAGTCGTTTGCTGAACTGTTGGGCCTGACGGAAGAACAAAAAGCCGAGTTGCAAAAAAAAGCTGCCGAAGCCGAAGAAAAACTTGTTGTCGAAATACGTGAGCTCCGGGAAAAACGTCATCGCGAAGTACTCGAAGACGTGCTTACGAGGAAGCAACTCAAGTTACTTGACGAGAGCCTTGGCAAACCAATGTCAGACGTGTCAAAGTAGGCGAATTCGGACGCACTGTTCTTGATTGACCGGAACGCTTCGGGCCGCGCGTCGAAGGCGCAGCGACCGGAGGCCGGGCGGTTAAACGAGGAACGGAATTTGGACGCAAAAAAAGTTTTTAATCCAAAGTGCAACCATGAACGTCGAAGCCAATGTCGAAGATCGAGTATTGAAACCGCTGGGCGAAGTGTTCGCGGCAATTGTCGATCCGGAAGTAATGTCGCAGTATTTTATTACGCGGAGCAGCGGACCAATGAAGGCAGGAACGACTGTCGTGTGGGAGTTTGCCGATGTCGGCTTCAAAGCCCCGGTCGACGTGATCGAGGTCGATGCAAATCGCCAAATCGTATACGAGCAGTCCTCCACGGGTTCGAAAACGCGTGTCACGATCAACTTGAAAGCAATCGATTCGAATACGACACTCATTTCAATCAATGAGGCTCTCTGGCCAATGGACCCAGAAGGCGTGAAACGAGCACTGGGGCAAACGGCGGGGTGGACGTATTTTTTGTGTTGCCTGAAGGCCTACCTGCAATTCGGTATCAACTTGCGCCTCGGATTGACCAACAAACTTACCAAGCAATGAGCGTGTGATAGTCACGACCGCGCCATAAAATAAAGAGATCAAAGGAACTATTATGCCATCGGCGAAAGTCATCTTGTTCGTGCTGTTGGGAATCATCACGGCGGTATATTGCGCAGCTTGGATTCAAGAGCTGGCCCTTCGAAAGAAGTTGCGATTGCCGCGGTGCACTCGCCGCCAGGTCCTTTCAGTCCCCGAGGTCCGCCCGCAAGAGTTTGCCGTCCGCAACCAGGAACACGCGATCGTCAGAGTCTGAGAATGCGGGTCCGATTCGGTC
>JANMEB010000031.1:0-4859 GCA_031376585.1 Planctomycetota bacterium
ACTTCCAAAATCAATCCGTTTTGCTGCGCCGAACGCTTTACCCGATCCAGCAGCGGGTCGATGTTCATATGAGGCATTGGGCGGAAATAGACCGTGCAAACCGAATGGGCTGCGGTAACATTCACTGCGGTATTGCTATCGTTGATCCCAATGTTCCACGACATGGTCGGCGGATCGAAATGGGCATGATGCCATTTCGCGTCGTTCTGGGTCTCATCGTGAATTGCCTTCATCTCGGCAAGGAATGGGATCATCGCTAGATTGGCGTTGAGCCCGGTCCGAGTCGCCGAATGCCCCGCACGACCTTCGGAAGTCGCCCGGATTCGATACGAGCCCTTATGGGCGTAGACGACATCCAGCGAAGTTGGTTCGGCAATGATTCCACGCGTACCGCCAGCGACGATCTCGCGATAGAACTTACTTTCCTCAACGACACAACGCGCACCGGCGTGTCCGATTTCTTCATCCGCAGTGACAATTAAATACAGTGGTCGCTTAGTTTGTTCGCTGGAGAAAAACTGCGCGGCGGACAGAAAACAGGCAATCGCGCCTTTCATATCGCAACTTCCGCGTCCGTAAATCCGTTCGCGAGCCATCGCCGCACCGAACGGAGAACATTTGTCCGTGAACCATTTCGGAGCTGGGACGGTATCGGAGTGCGTAAAAAACGCCAACCCCCCTCGCCCAAGGCCTTTCTTGGCGATGAGATTGTACTTGATGACGCGATTGCGATCGCGGTATTTGACTTTCTCTATGACGAAGTTGTGCTTGGCAAGTTTTGCTTCTAAATATTTGGCGATCATTCGATTCGACAAGTGGCTCGAGGATTCGAACTCGATTAATCGTTTCAAATAACGAAGCGTTTTCATCAAAAACCTGGGCAAACCAAACTTCAGCAAGTGTCCAAAACGGGCCAAGTTTCAGAATAAGCCGAACCGCGCGCTTTCGCAAGCAACTTGTGGCTTAGAATGACAAGCTTTGCAGAACGCGCGACAAACACCGATGAAATAAAGCGCTGTCGGAGTTGGTCGGGACTTCAACGGCGCGCTGTTTTCAAAGCTAACCAAGACTGCCAACACACCGCTTTTATGTCGCGTGAACGAATCCATTTTGTCACCGGTCGGTTTGCCGAGCCCATGCTGCACGAGGTGGTTGCAAGCCTTGCTGCCCAAATCGGGTTTGATTATTCCGTCGACGTCTTGCAATTACGGTCGCCGCACTGATGACACCGGAGTGGATCGCCCGACACATTCAAGTTCCTGCGGGAACGACGCGCGTGCTTTTGCCGGGCTATTGCTCGGGCGATTTGCAGCCGCTTGCGAACATCGTCACTTGCTCGATTGAACGAGGTCCCAAAGACCTTCGTCGATTGGGACAATTTTTCGGACACACAGCCGCGCTCACGGACTTCGGTGCGTGGGATATCGAAATCATCGCCGAAATCAATCATGCACCGCGGAGTTCGCGCCAGCAGATTGTTGCGGAGGCTTTACAACTGGCCGCAGATGGCGCCGACGTGATCGATGTGGGTTGCGATCCGGGCAGCCGCTGGGCGCAAGTCGGCGAAGCAGTTCGAGCGTTGATCGATCAAGGTTTGCGGGTTTCCATTGACAGCTTCGATCCACACGAAGTTCGCGATGCCACCGCTGCGGGCGCGGAACTTGTGCTCAGCGTCAACCAATCGAATCGTGAAGCGGCCGTCGACTGGGGCTGCGAAGTCGTCGTAATTCCAGACCATCCAGGCCAACTTGAAACGATGAATGAAACGGCACAGTGGCTAATCGAGCGCGGCGTGCCAATCCGTTTGGACCCGATTCTAGAGCCGATCGGCGTGGGCTTTGGGCAAAGCATCCTGCGATATTCACAAACGCGAAATCAGTGGCCGCGAGCCGCCATGCTGATGGGGATCGGAAATCTCACCGAATTGACCGACGTTGATTCGGCAGGGATCAACATGCTGTTGGCGGCACTTTGCCAGGAATGGTCAATCAAAAGCGTCTTAACCACTCAAGTCATCAATTGGGCTCGCACTAGCGTTCGCGAATTTGATGTCGCGAGGCGGTTGGCCCATTACGCTCACGTTCATCAGACGCCTCCTAAGCACGTCGATTCGCGGCTCATTATGTTGCGCGATCCAGACGTGCTCAGTTATAATGACCAACAATTGGCCGAATTGGCTCGTCAAATCCGAGATCACAACTACCGAATCTTTGTCTCGAATGGGCAGCTTGTGATTCTGGGCGGCGGGCAATGTTTTCGGGGCCAAGACGCCTTTCAATTATTTGACGACCTGATGCAGACTCAAGCGGCTCACGTGGATCCGTCGCATGCGTTTTACCTTGGCTTTGAATTGTGCAAAGCGTCTATCGCGCGGCAATTGAGCAAGGAATATCGTCAAGACGAAGCACTCCATTGGGGGTTACTTAGCGAAGACGAACCCGAGCGGCATCGCTTGCGACGCCGCCGCGACAAGCAGCCACCCGAATCGCCGCTTGGTGAAAGTGTATGACGCAGAATCATGTTTTCGAACTGCAGCGACCAGTGCCATGAACCAACCGGCTTCCACGACGAATCCCATCAGCACGCAAATGAATGATTGCGTCGTGGTGCGACGATTGGCACCGACGCCGAACCCAGCGGCATGTTTCGAAAAATTGTCGCGATTGCCGGGGTGCATTTTCTTTGACAGTGCGCTACGGCACCCGACGCTAGGACGATATAGCTTTTTGTCTGCGGACCCGTTTGACGTGATCGAGGTTGCATCGGCGGACCAAGGCCTTTTTTTGGATTTGCAAAACAGACTGCAAAAATTTGCCCAACCGACGCTTGCCGGTTTGCCGCCGTTCCAAGGTGGCTTGGCCGGCTGCTTGAGTTATGATTTGAACCGAACGCTGGAAAAGATTCCCGCACCTCGTTTCGACGAGTTTCAAATTCCGGCCGCGTCGTTGGGGATGTACGACGTGGTTATTGCCTGGGACCACGAACTTGATGAGGCATGGCTGATCTCGCAAGGCTTTCCCGAAACCGAGCCGCGCGCCCGCCGCCGCCGTGCCGAAGAGCGAGCCGACGAGTTCCAACGAAGACTTGGCGAAGCGACGGTAGCGTTGCCGGACACATTCGCCAGGACGAATCGACTCGCAATCGACGAGCTCGCTCCGCAATGGTCGGTCAGCGAACTGCAAGGCTTGACCAGCAATTTTTCGGCCAACGATTATTTGCACGCCATTCAAACAGCGGTCGATTACATTTGGGCTGGCGACATTTTCCAAGTCAATTTGGCGCAACGACTTCTGCATCCGATAACCTGTCCCGGGGTCGAACTCTACCAACATTTGCGCCGCGTGAATCCAGCGCCGTTTTCTGGCTATTTCGGCTTGGGCCAGCATCAAATCATTAGCGCGTCACCGGAACGATTCTTTTCTCTTCGCCAACGTCAAGTCGAAACGCGACCGATCAAAGGAACGCGTCGACGCACAGGATTTCCCGAATCGGATTTGGTTGCGGGTTATGAATTGATGACCTGTGAGAAGGATCGTGCGGAAAACGTGATGATCGTGGACTTGCTGCGGAATGATTTATCACGCTGCTGCGACGACGATTCGATTGAAGTCACGCAGCTTTGCGGACTGGAGCGTTTTCCGAGCGTGCTCCATTTGGTCTCCGCAATTCAAGGTCGCCTGCGCGCGGGTTGCTCGATTGCCGATTTATTGACGGCAACGTTTCCCGGCGGTTCAGTGACTGGTGCCCCCAAAGTCCGCGCCATGCAGATTATCGCCGAACTGGAGCCGACGGCGCGCGGGCCGTATTGCGGATCGCTGGCGTATTTTAGTTTCGATGGTTCTGCCGATACCAATATCTTGATCCGCACCATCACGGCATCACGCGGCTGGTGGCAAGTCCCCGTCGGCGGCGGAATCGTTGCGATGAGCGACGTGCGGCGCGAGTACGATGAAACTTGGGCCAAAGCTACAGGTATGCTGCGAGCGATTCACGAAAGTTCGCGCTGAAATGATTTTGTTACTCGACAATTACGATAGCTTTGTACACAACCTTGCACGGTACGTGCGGCGACTCGGTTTTGCCACGCGCACGGTTCGCAGCGACGTTGTTTCGCTTGACGAAATTCGGGGTTTAAGTCCCCAAGCCATCATTATCTCGCCCGGCCCTTGTACACCGAACGAAGCGGGCATTTCACTCGAAGTGGTTCGCAAGTTGGCTGCGGAGATACCCTTGCTGGGCGTTTGCCTGGGACATCAAGCGATCGTCCAAGCATTTGGTGGCGAGATCGTTCGGGCCGCCGAACCGGTTCATGGCCAAACAAGCTTGATCCATCACGACGGAAGTTCCTTATTCACGGGCATCAGCAATCCTTTTTCGGCATGCCGATATCATTCCCTGATCGCGCGGCGCGAAAGTTTGCCCGCGTGCCTAAAGATCACCGCTTGGACCGACGACCGCACGATCATGGCGGTAAAGCATGAGTCGTTTTATAACGTTGGGATTCAGTTACATCCCGAATCGGTTCTCACACGCGATGGGGTGACATTGCTTGAGAATTTTTTTAGGGGAATCGGCGTCAAGAGTGTGACGGACGGACGAAAAGATCGAGCTCGCGACCCTTTCCCTCACTCCGGTTTCGGGGCGAGGGAAGCGAATTGAAATTGCCTCTAACGCTTCGTCGCGTCGGACTCGAATGAGTGCAGAATCATGATCTTTTGCCAGATTTTGCGCGAGAGATCGGCGGTGAGAGTTTCGACTTCGTTGACGGCGGTAACCAAGACAGAATCGTCAAAGCTGTTGACGTATTCTGCTGCGATCTTGCCGGTTAGAGAAAGCATCTCGGCACAGTAATCGAGATA
>JANMEB010000051.1:0-21634 GCA_031376585.1 Planctomycetota bacterium
ACGTTAGCCGCCATCAAGGATTATTTTTGATGGCCGTTTTCTCATCAAGGCGACGTCTGCTGGCACTGGCATTGAGAGATTATCCGAAAACCAAAATGGTCCCCGCGCTTGGGCTTAGGTGGAGTGCGTTGCGAAAGAGGCGTTCGGGTTTTCCGACAGCAATCGATCGCTGAAGCCGCTTCAGCGATGTTGGGAAAACAAAATGGCGTTGACAAAAAAGCCTGTCGCGATGACTCTTTGTGCCCCAAAACGCCAGCCAAATCCACTTTCGCCGAACGTTCCGGCAAAGGCGGCGGTTTGCCCCCTTGTCCCCTCGTCGCCACTTGAGAATTCTGCAACTCAACTCCGGTCGCGAAGTCAACGGCGCGATCGTCTATACCCATTTGCTCGTCCAACAACTGGTCGAGATGGGTCACGAAGTCAGCGTGTTGTGCCGTCCTGGATTTTGGCTGTGGGACAAGCTCAACGGCATGCGTGTTGAGCGAATTGGCTCGTCAATGAATCGGCATTGGGGCGAGCTGCGTCGCGTATCGGCGATCGTTCGCGAGCGGAAGATCGATGTCCTGCACTCGCACATGAGCCGCGCGCACATGTTTGGGGTTTTGCTCAAAGTCATGACCGGTGTTCCGTGCGTCGCGACGGCGCACAATCGCCACATCCAACTGCACTGGCGATGGAATGATTTCGTCATTGCAAATTCGGAGGCGACGCGGCGATTTCAGATTCGGATGAACCGCGTACCGAAAGATCGAATCCAAACCGTCTATTGTTTTTCAGATCTGCAACGCTTCCAAGCGGTTGGCGAGTCGACTCGCCAAGCCACTCGACGCGAGCTGGGTGTTTCCGACGACCAGCCGCTGCTGGGCGTGGTCGGCGAAGTCGTCTCGCGCAAAGGCCATATCCATTTATTTCGAGCTTTGCCGCGCATCGCCGAGGCCTTCCCCAAATTCAAGCTTGCCGTTCTGGGCCGCTTCAAACGCAACGAAGCCTCGACGCGACGGCTTCGTCGGTTTCTGTACAACCACAAGCTTTATCAACGCGTGATTTGGGCTGGCCGCCGCAGCAACGTCCCAGATTTTTTCGCGGCAATGGATGCCTGCGTTGTCCCTTCGATCGAAGAACCCTTGGGCTTGGTCGCGATGGAAGCCCACGCCGCCGGGACTCCGCTGATCGTGACGAACACCGGCGGGCTAGTTGAAATCGTGCAAGACGATGTCAACGGCCTCGTCGTACCCACGAAAAACCCTGACGCGATCGCCGACGCCGTAATTCGGTTGTTGAACGATCGACATTTGCGCGATCGTCTAGTTGAAAACGGCCGCTTCAACGTAAGCGAACGATTCTCTCCGCGGCTTCTGACGTCTCAAGTCCTCGACGTCTTGCAAAACGTCTCGCTACAGAAATCGCCGATGCTCGCTAGGCAACGCCGCTCCGCATAGCGCGGGTTCGAGGGGTCGGTTGCAAACCGTTGAAGGGAAACGGGAACGGCCCACTACGACGGAATAGGTTTATCGGTGACTGCCAGGTCGAGGTATTTCAAGATGTCTTCGCCGGCTAGTGCCGCAGTACATGATTGATTCCTTACCACGCCATGATTCCGATGAGACTTCATCATTCCGCCTCCATTATTCTGCATTAGCTCGTTGGAAGCATTACGATAGCGGGCAGCATGATGGAGGCTCTGAATTGTCTCGGCAGAGTGTTGCGCACTCGTGATTACAATGATCCCGAAATCGATTCTCCAACTATCCATCGCGCGGCGGCCAAGCCTCCGTCCGTCAAGTATTTCAGCGCACGACCGATGACCATTCGACGCCAAGCGACTTTGTATCTTCCTCTGCCAAGTAGCACTTTCGTCGAATCGATCCGTGCCCGTTTCAATCGAGTTCAGTTTGATCTAATCAAAGCGCACATAACGCTCTGCCGGGACGACGAAGTTGCCGACTGGAGCGAAGTTGAGTCGCGTTTAACTAACTTGGGCAAAATTGAGGTCGAGTTAGATTTTGGAATGCCCGTCCGTGAGGATAACTTGGTTTATCTTCCGACGATTGGTTCAACTCAGTCGTTTGACAATCTGCGAAGTGCGATTCTCTCAACCAACGCATCATCTCCACGAAAACAGAATCCACATATCACGCTGATTCACCCGCGAAACGGTACTTGTTCCGATTCTGCGTTTGCCGAAATTACCAAGCTATGCAAACCCTTTTCAGCCGTCCTCCGCCGCGTCACGCTGATCGAGCAACATAACGGGGGACGATGGAAAGACCTGAGTGCTTTCGGATGAGCTGGTGAAAAGCCGACGCGAATTGCTGGACCAAGAGCCGGGTGGCACGGGTGCCGGGAGCCGGCCCTAATTTGAAGCACAACCAAATATCGCCTTGATTTACGAGATTTGACAATACTGTTTTCCAATTCCTCGAAAATTCCCAACGGAATCGCCGACGCCGTGATCCGCTTGCTAAACGAACGCCATTTGTGCAATTGACTGGTTGAAAATGGACGACTCAAAGTGAGCGAACGCTTCTCTCCGCGCGATCTAACCAACCAAGTCCTCGGTGTGCTTCAAAACGTCTCGCAGCAGAACTCGCTCAAGCTTTCTAGCCGCCGCGCCGGGTAGAGAAATCAATGAGGCCTCATCTATCGATGACTACCAGTCACTCAAGAACTCCAATCGATCCAACATTGCATCAGCGTCCAAAGCATTGGCCACGTGAAGCAGCCGACGAACCAAGTCTCCGACGGGACGTTGAACGGAAACAATGATTCCGGCGTGATGCCATTCGTGTTTCAACATCCGGGTGTGTAGTTTCGCGAAATGTGCGACGTTGAAAGTCACGAGTACTCGACCTTCGTCCACCGCCCATTTCAATTGAGATTCATCACTTTCACCAAGACGGTCGGCTTCGGGGTGGAAATCGCATTGAATCCGGCCTTCCGCATCGCAATCGCTGTCGCGCCGTAAACGTCTTCATCCATTAAAAAACGAGCCTGAGCCATCAAGGCGATCCGGGGTGAGCATTCTGGGCTTTGACCGCACCTTCATCGTCTGCTGCCAAGTCCGCCTGAATTTCGTCGATGTGGTCATACGCAAAGGCCAAGGCGTCATGTACGTCGGCCGGTTTGAGCGGAGTGTATTGCTGTACAATTTCTTCGACGCTCATTCCTTGTCGATAGCAAGTCAAAATCGTCCCGACACGAATCCTGGTGCCAGCAACCACTGGTTGCCCTCCGCAACGCGCGTCGTCTTTTTCGATGTTGCGGTAATCCAGCTTTTGCATATCGATTGCTCCAATTGATCGACGAGTCTTGCCTGTGCGTAAATCAATTCTACCCACAATCGGTACCAGTCGTCATGTGCAAACCGTCCACCTACGGGCCAACTTTGCCTGCGTCACCAAAGCGGTTCTCGAAAGCGAATATGAACTCCAGCGTCTTTTGGCGTGATTCCACGCCCCAAAACACCTTTCCCGGAAACAGCGACGCTAACAAATCGACGGCTTGGCCTTCATCACGTTGGCCACATTCGAAACCGTTTTTCTTGAACGACTCGGCAAGCGCCGCCAACTCGTTAGCAACGGGATTTTCCGTTAGGCAAATCGACAATACTGTATTCGAAAACCAATGTTCCGCAGGCTCTCGTTGAGTCATCGCAACTTGTGCGCCTGGTAGATCCAATGTTCTCAATTGCTTCGAACGAATCGCCTCCGAGTACCAAAGATCGTACCAGTTGGACTTTGCCTTTTGAATAAATGATTGGGCGTTTGTGACTTCCAGAAACAGCAATGCGTCTCGTGACAAAAGCTCTTCCGGAGCGACCATCTGCGCTGGCAATCTACTTGCCAGAATTGCGCCGAGAAGCAATGCATACATCGCCATCGAAAAACATTTCATCGAAAGTCCCCTGTTTTTCGGTGCCTGGAGGATTCGCCAAAGGCAATCGCCATTGATCCTAACCAGTGATTCGAGTTGGGATCAAGGTGAGTAATGGCCCAATAGCACTCCATTGACGGACTGTTTTGTAGATGTTGGTTCGATCGATTCTGAAGTTGGGATGCGTGATTGGATCAATACCGTGACGGCACGTGGAACGTGCCTGCTACTTTGGAGACGACGCCAATGCACTTGTTCCCGAAGCCTTGTCGTTCGCAAAACAAATTGGTCTTGGCGCTGGCAATGCTTGGGTTTGTTTGGCGGCCGGATTCCACTGTTCTTTCCCCGTCTATAACGGTTTCAGCGATTGCATTTTTCGTTAGGTTATGTCTACCTGAATGCGGTTCTTTGGTTCGCGGTCTCAAGTTTTGGTCGACGTTGCTCAGCAAGCACCGATGGGGCAATTTGCTGGAATCTTTGAATTGGAACAAGCCGGAAGGACGTCCCCAGCGGACGATAAAAACCAAAATCGCACGTTTCCCATTTTCGTTAATCGCCGTTCTGGGGAGGCAATGATGTTTTCCGGAGACCAATGGCAAGATTTTGTTCTCTGGTTGGCTAGCTTCTAACGTCGAATAACGCCGGGCCATTGAGGAGGTCCGCCCAGGCAAATAATTTCGCCGTCGAAGAACGGTTTGCCGTATAATGAGTTTGCGAGGTTGGGAAGCATACTGAATGTGTTCCCCACGTGATGGTCGAACCTTGAGGATCCCATGAACTTACGCGACGACGCTGATATTGACTTTGATACTCCATCCGACTTGGAACGCGCTGACGGGCCGAATGCTGCGCCTCCACAAATTGCATCTCGCAAGTCGCGTAGAAAAAATGTCTCATTGTTTTCCTTGAATCGGACGGCCTTCCTGCTGCTTGGAATGTTCTTGTTGATTGCGCCGTGGACGATCGAATATTTGATCGGGCGGTATTATCGCGCGGCGACTCGGGCGCGGTTGACTGCCGAATATGAGTTTGCCGTGGAGCGGATTGGTGAGCATTCCACTCCGCTGCGTGAAGTTTCGCTGGGCTCGCAACTGGTGTTTCGAAAAATCCGGCCCAGCGTCGTTAGCATCCAAGCCTTCAGCCCCAGCGATACATTCAAGCCTCGGGCTCAAGGCTCCGGCGTTGTGATTTCCGCCGACGGTTACATCGTCACCAATCACCACGTTATCGACGGCTTTGAAACCGTCTCGGTCGAGATGGAAGGGCGGCGACGCATGGCCGCCAAAGTCATCGGCGGCGATGAACTGACCGACTTGGCTGTGATCAAAGTTGACGCCAGGGATTTGGTTGCGGCGGAATGGGGCGACAGCGATAGTTTGGAAGTCGGTTCGATGGTCTGGGCCATCGGCTCCCCGTTTGGATTACAAAATTCGGTAACGTCCGGCATTATCAGCAGCACGGAACGACGCAGTGATCGCAGTACTTATCAAGAATTTCTCCAAACCGATGCGGCTGTAAACCCGGGAAATAGTGGCGGGCCGCTGGTCGATGAAACGGGTCGCGTCGTCGGAATCAACACGCTGATTTACGGCAATCGCTACCAAGGGATTAGCTTTGCCGTTCCCAGTTCGTTGGCGCACGAGATTTGCGACACCTTGATCAAGAAAGGTCGGATCGTGCGCGGCTATTTGGGAGTGCGCCCAACGAATCTTTTCGATGATGACATTGCAAGACTCAAGCTTCCCGATGGCGAAGGCGCCTTGTTGGAGAGAGTGGAGTCGGGAACGCCCGCTGAAATTGCGGGCTTGCAGCCGGATGACGTCATCCGCGGATGGGAAGGTCGGCCGATTTCCAACGATCAACTATTATATCGTCGCGTTGGGTTGACACCCCCTGGATCGCTCATCGACGTCGACTTGTTTCGCAATGGTCAGAATCAGACGATCCGAGTTAAAGTTGGCCAATCGCCGCAATCAGCCTTGCGTGACGATTGACGACGCTCGAGTCACGCGCTGGCAAAGCCTAAGCCTAAATGGCATACAGACTAAAACACCCGTGTGGATAAGACGCGCGTTGGCTTGCCGTCAAAGTTTCACCAAGCGGATTAACCCGCTTTCGCGTTGAAGTTGGCTTCCGGTTATTCCCTCGATTCTGAATTTTGCGTCCCGCGCCTCGGCAAAGAGCGATAAATCTACGTAGCTCTTTCCTCGCGACCAATAGATAGGGACGTCATGTCGGGCGCAATCGAACCTCAGCAACCTGTTAGGCAATCTGGCGGCCTCAATCGTCGCCAGCTCTTGCAAATTGGTGTTGCGGCGACGCTCGCCGGCAGCGTTGCCGCGCCGACCGCAAAGGGCTCCGACTCGCTTGTTGAACTTGGCAATTCGCCCGTTGGCGCTCTCCCAACGAGAAATACTTCTCTCAAGCAACGAGCCAAAGACGACTATCAGACGAGTTTGCAGGCGTACGGCGGTCGACTTGCAAACGACATCCAAGAATTGATCCGCACGTCCGCACGTCCGCCGCATGAACAGTTCGCCGTCGCGATCATTGGCTCCGGATACGGTGCGGCGATTTGTGCGGCGAGACTGTCCGCGCGATTGTCGCCCGGAATGCGGATTTGCATTCTCGAACGTGGACGAGAATGGATCCCCGGAACCTTTCCCGATACGTTTCGCGAAGCCTCTCGCCAGACGCGACAAAAATTGACGGGACAGGAAAAAGGCACTATCGACAACCCGCTCGGACTATTCCACATCAAGATGAATGCCGAGATCAACACGCTTTCGGGAAGCGGCCTCGGCGGCACGTCGCTGATTAACGCCAATGTCGCACTCAAGCCGGATGCGGACGTGTTTGCCCAAGTTTGCTGGCCGACCGCGCTTCGCGATCGTGCGAAACTCGACCCATATTTTGAACGGGCGGCACGGATTCTTTCACTTGCCAGAACTCCATACGACCAAACCTGCAAAGTCCAGTCGCGGCGCGACGCAGCCGATCGAATTAATCCGCGACCCGGCTTTCTTGATCGCTCGCCGTTGACAGTCACGTACGACGATCGCTATTTGGATGCCAACGGCCGCAATCCTCACGGCATCATTCAACGACCCTGTGAGTTATGCGGCGATTGCATCACGGGTTGCAATGTCGGGGCCAAGAACACCCTTGCGACGAATTATTTGCCGCTGGCCAAGCTCAACGGCACCGAGATGTACACCCAAATCGAAGTCCAATCGATCGCCGCGATCGAAGGCCATTATCAAATCCGAGCACTCCTGCGCGACGATTGCTCCGGCACGCTGCAAGAATTTCCCATCACGATCGCAAGTCAGATGGTAATCGTCGCCGCCGGGAGTCCTGGCAGCGCGGAAATATTATTGCAGTCGCGATCCGATGGAATGGAATTTTCCACAGCGCTGGGCCAGCGTTGGTCCTTCAACGGCGACACGATTGGCTTTGTGGTCAACCCGCGAATTCGTGCGCCGATAGGCGGCGTTGGCGCTTACCCTGAATCGATGCAGCCGATTGGTCCGACGGTGCAAACTTCGTTGAACTACAATCGCCGCCCTGAACTAAAACACCGACTGCTGATTCAAGAAGCCGCCGTCCCGCGCGCGGTGACCAAAATCTTCTCGTTGATTTTGCAAGATCGCGACTTGGACAAGTCCATGGTGATGCTGGGCATGGGGCACGACGGAGCCGAAGGGAAGCTCATTTGGAAGGACGATCGCTGGCAAATCGATTGGCCAGACTTGCGCGATAGCCGTTATCGAAAAATGGTCTTTCAAGATTTCGATGAATTGGCGAAAGCCCACGGCGGTTGGTACAAACGTTTGCGCGCGTTCGGCGACTCGTTGGTTTCCGTACATCCGCTGGGTGGCTGCGGCATGTCGGACGATCCAACTGGTGGCGTGGTCAATGATCGGGGACAAGTCTTCGATGGACGTACCAATTGCTACCAAGCAGCTACTGGCGGATCGCCACCGATTTATCCGGGCTTGTATGTGGCCGATGGTTCCGTCATGCCAACTTCGCTGGGCGTCAATCCGCTGATGACGATTTGTGCACTGAGCGAACGAATCGCCGAACAAATCGTGTCCGACCCGCAATGGGCGAATCTTTTTGGTGGTCGAGCCGCTCGCGGTTGACTATCATTAAGTGCCTATCCGCTGCGTCCCTGAGGGGGACAGGCACATATTGCTTCGAGGACTCGCAAATGAGCCGGTCCCCGACCGTTTGACCTGGGCCGCCGGACGACATACAACAGTCGTTCCAGAAAAACCCGCGTCTGCGGGAAAGTGGGCTCCGCGAGGGGGATCCGTGAACCGGGTCAGGTCTGAAATATGAAGCAGCCCTAAGCGGGGTACTCTTGTGCGGGGCCCACTTTCCCGCAGTCCGTCGGCCAGGTCACTCCTGTGGTCAAGAAAACCTGACTCCCGCGATTTCAGGTTGGCTCTGGTGGCAAAACGGAAAAAATCATGGCTGCCAAATCCACGAAGCAATCCGCGACAATCGCCGCAAGCGCACCGGCCTCACTGCCCTCGAATTCGAGCCCGCCTGTTTCGGAGAACGCTCAATATCTGGTAGTCGCGCGGCGCTATCGTCCGCAATCTTTCGCCGATCTCGTTGGCCAATCGCACGTCTCGACGGCGATCTCTAACGCGATTCAGCAAAACCGTGTCGGCCACGCGTACTTGTTCAGCGGTGCCCGCGGCACGGGAAAGACATCGTCCGCGCGGATATTCGCCAAGTGCTTGAACTGCGAAAAGGGTCCGACAGTACAACCGTGTCAGGTTTGCGATAGCTGCCAAGGGATCACGTCGGGTGACGACATCGACGTGCTCGAAATCGACGGCGCCAGCAATCGTCGAATTGAAGAAATTCGCCAGCTTCGCTCGACGGTCAATGTTCGGCCAAGCAGAGCGCGCTATAAAATTTACATCATCGACGAAGTCCACATGTTGACCAAGGAAGCGTTTAATGCGCTGCTCAAGACGCTTGAAGAGCCGCCGGACCACGTCAAGTTCATCTTTTGCACGACAGAATTGGACAAGATTCCGATCACGATCCGCTCGCGCTGCCAACTTTTTGAGTTCACGCCGGTCGAAGAAGGCGCCATTCGCGAGCGGCTCAAACAAATCGCGGCCACCGAAAAAGTTGATATCGCCGCTGACGCACTCACGCTGCTCGCTCGTCGCGCCGCCGGATCGATGCGGGACAGCCAGTCACTGCTTGAACAATTATTGGCGACCGGCCAAGCCCAAATCACTTTGTCCGATGTTAACCAATTCCTCGGAACGGCCGATGCACAACTTGTCGGGCAATTGGTCCAGCAGCTTGCCACCAACCAATCATCCAGCGCGATGGGTCTCGTACAACAAGCGTTCCGCCAAGGCGTCGACGCGGGGCAATTGACGGCGCAGCTTCTCGGTTTCTTTCGCGATTGTCTCGCCGCCAGCGTCGGTTGCGGCGATGAACTGCTGCTCAACATTGCGCCCGATCAATGCGCTCAAGTGCGCGAGCTGGCAAAGCAAATTGGACCGGAACAATCGCTGGCCGTTGCCCAAATCTTGGATGAGTGCTTGGTCAAGATGCGCAGCTCGACCCATCCCCAAGTTCTATTGGAAATGTCGCTTATTCGTATCTGCCGATTGGAGCAACTTCAAGCGCTCAGCGATTTGATTGAACAGCTTCGACAAAATCCGGAAGCGGTTCGGGCAGCGAAGCCAGCGAACCCACCATTGGCTCATCGCGGAGTCGCATCCGAAATCCGACCGATTTCGACAGTGAGCTCGCCTGGCGGCGCGACGACTTCAAAAAAAAACGACCTAACTGATGTTTCGATAACGCAGACCGAACCTAACCTGCCTCCGCAACCTGCGACAGAGAAAACATCTGTTGCCGCCGCATCCTTACCAGTCAACGCCACCAATGTCGAATCCGTTTGGAAGGAAACTTTGCGCTTGATGGCAGACACGGCGGCCGAAATGGCTGGCCAGTATCATCGTTTGGAATGGAAACCGGATGGGCGGATCCTCGTCACGCTCGCTGAAACGCATCATCGTTTTTGCAATCGACCCGATCCGAAATCGAGAGTTGAGAAGATTTTATCGCAGGTCACCGGCCAAGCGGTTCGAGTCGAATTTGTCGCTGCGGCCAACACCATCGCAACCGCTCCGTCTTCCCCGCCGCCAATATCCAAGCTCAAGCAAATGCGCGACGTAACCCGCGATCCGCTGGTACAGTCTGCGATGGAATTATTCGATGCCGCCGTGACCGACGTAATTCCACCTAGAACGGCAGTTGGCCAATCGCGGCCGGCCAGTGGAACCCAGACTTTTTCGTAAGGAGCACCGCAGTGTTTAAGGGCATAGGTCAGTTGGCGTCGCTAATGCGCGGCGCTTCGGGGATTTCAGAAAAGCTCGAAGGCATAACTCGATCGCTTCAAGAAAAAACGGTCGTCGGTTCCGCCGGCGGCGATATGGTTCGCGTCGAAATGAACGGCCTATCCCAAGTTACGCGAGTTGAAATCGATCCTGCGTTATTTGAACGCGGCGAGCGAGAGATGCTGGAAAATCTGTTGCCCGCAGCCATAAATCAAGCCGCCGCGAAAGCCAAAGAGT
The DNA here is from genome assembly GCA_031376585.1 of Planctomycetota bacterium. Taxonomy (GTDB): domain Bacteria; phylum Planctomycetota; class Planctomycetia; order Pirellulales; family Pirellulaceae; genus JANMEB01. The sequence continues at coordinate 10,497 of JANMEB010000051.1, forward strand.
TGCATATGGTGGCGATGCGCGAGCTGACCGGCGGGATGGATCTTCCCGGATTGGACAAGCTCATGTCGCAGTTCAACATGGACGATTTACCGGAATCAGATAAAAACCCATAAATACAACTACTGCTTACAATCCAAGGCATAACAATGGCTCAATTGACCGAAGCCGTTTCAACACTGATGGAGCACCTGGCTAGATTTCCAGGGATCGGTCGCAAGTCAGCGGAGCGGTTGACCTATCATTTGCTCCGCATCCCGGAAGCTGAGGCGCTGGCCTTGGCTGATGCTATTCGCAACGTGCGGAAAAATGTGCGCTACTGCAGAACTTGCTTTAACTTGGCCGAACAAGACGAATGCGAAATCTGTCGCGACTCCAAACGCGATCGGCAACTGTTGTGCGTGGTCGAACAGCCGCGCGACCTGATGGCGTTGGAACAGTCGGGAACCTATCGCGGACTGTATCATGTCTTGCTGGGTCGCATCGCGCCGCTGGACATGATCGGCCCAGAACAACTGACGCTCGACAAGCTTGTGCAACGAATCCATCATGGCGACTTCAACGAAGTCATCTTGGCCACCAACCCAACCGTTGAGGGTGACGGGACCGCGCTGCACGTTTCTAACCTCTTGAGCGATTACCAAGTCAAGCTCACGAAATTGGCGCGCGGTATCACGACCGGAAGTATTTTGGAACATACCAACAAAGAAATCTTGGCCGATGCTCTGTCAGGCCGCCAACCGCTATAATCAACGAGTCGGCACGCTTGCGATGCCGGCGAGACGATCCACGCGCGCCAAGGCTAGCATTACCGGCCCAATTTCACCGGCCTTTCGTCCGCGATTCACCGCACCAACAAAATTCTCGCGCGATGGTCTCTGACTTGGCGTAAGATAAAGCATGTGTCCGGTGTACCGCTTGGGATTTGTGCTGCGGTAACCCCCGGATTTGCGATTCGCACAAATTGATTTGACTTCACTCTTTACAAAGTCCTTGTGATGAAACTGTCGTTTGGCCAGCATCTCCAGCAAAAACAAGTTCAAACGCTTTCGCCGCGGTTGATCCAGTCTATGGAGATTCTGCAGATGCCGCTCACCGAACTGCAAGAGCGGATCGAACAAGAGTTGAGCGAAAATCCGGTCTTGGAAATGCGTGCCGATGATCCACTTGCGCCCAAGGAAGACGACCCGGAAGCCAGCCCCACACAGGACGTCAACGAAAAAGAGTTGGTCGTCGACGAGGCCCACAACAACGCCGATGACTTTGAGCGACTTCTCAACCTTGATCGGGAAATGCCCGAATATTTTGACGACCGGCCGCGCACGTCGATCAATCGAGTTCAGGAACAAGGGGATCGCGTCCACGACCTAATGGCTAATGTCGTTGATCGCCAAGACAGTCTGCAGGAACATTTGCTGCATCAGTTGGGCGAGCTCGAGATCGAGGAGCCAATCTATCGCATGTGCGAGCGGATCATCTCTTCCCTGGCAGCGGCAAACGGCGGCTATCTTCAATCCGGCTTGGCTGATTTACTTCCGGGCAACGCCGACACTAGCCAAATGGAGCTTGCACAAAAGGCGCTCAAAATCGTGCAGGGCCTCGATCCGCCCGGGATCGCTGCCCGCGATTTGAAAGAGTGTTTGATATTACAGCTCTCGCCTGACATGCCGTATTACGAAGAACTTAGAGTTTTGATTTTGAATCATCTCGAGGACTTAAGCGACAATCGCTTGCCGCAGATCAGCAAATCCACTGGCTGGTCGATCGACGAGATCAACGGAGTCTGGGACCATCTTAAAAAACTTAATCCCAAGCCAGCGGCGGCGTTTGCCGACGAAATGGTCCCGGCCGTCACGCCCGAATTGTGGCTTGAACTCGACGAACATGGAAACTACATCGTCAAAATGGACGAGGGGCCCGCGCGCAATTTGTACATTAGTCAGTACTACCTCAAGCGAATCGGCAGCGGCAAAGCAACTCCCGAGGAAATTGAGTTTATCCGCCGTAAGGTCAACGCTGCGCAGTGGCTGATCGAATCGATTCAGCAGCGCCGCTCCACACTGACCCGCGTCGCACAAGCCGTCATCGATTATCAACATGCGTTTTTGGAGCACGGCCCAGAAGCCATCGAACCGCTCAAGATGCAGCAGATCGCCGAAAAAGTCGGCGTCCACCTCACCACGGTCAGTCGCGCTGTCGACGACAAGTGGATCGAAACACCACGAGGAATTTATTCGTTGCGAAAATTTTTCGGCGGCGGAACTCTAGCTGACTCCGGCGAAGACGTCGCGTGGGACAAAGTTCGAATTAGGCTTCAGGAAGTCGTCGACAAAGAAAACAAGTCGGACCCGCTCAGCGACGACGAAATCGTCAAACACCTCAAGAGCTTGGGCCTCAATGTTGCCCGCCGGACTGTGACCAAGTACCGCATCAAAATGGGCATCCCCAGTTCGCGCCAACGCCGCGACTGGAGCAAACAGAAATAGGTTCGACTCTTCGCACATTGGCGAAAGAGGTGCCCGACCGATAGAATCTAGCGGTCGTCGATGCGCACTATCGCCGTTGCCCAACTGCGGCGTTCCGTTTTTATTTGGTTTGGCTAACTTAGAAAATGCCGCAAGATTTCTACCATACGCTGGGCGTCAACAAGGACGCGTCCGAAACGGACATTCAAAAAGCTTACCGGCGATTGGCTCGTAAGCACCATCCGGATTTGGCCGAGGACAAGCTTATGGCCAAGGAACAATTTCAGAAAATCCAGCACGCCTATGACGTGCTGAGCGATCCCGAAAAGCGCCGCTTGTACGATCAGCTTGGACCGAACTTCGAATCCTACTCGCAGGCCAAACGCGGGCCGTTTAGCGGCGGCACCCAGCCCGGTGGCCAAATGGACGTCGACTTGGGCGATCTCTTTGGACGCGGCGGCGGTCGAGGCGCGTCCATGGAAGAATTGCTAAAGCAATTTGGCATGCACGGTCGCGGCGGAGCCAGCCAACCACAGTTTGGCGACGAACCTCCCTCGACACCAACCCGCGAAACGCAGGAAGAAGTCACCGTCCCTTTCAATACTGCAATTCTCGGCGGCCAGCATCAGCTACAACTGGCACGCGAAGGCGCAGGGTCGGAAAGTATCACGATGAAAATTCCCGCAGGCATCGAGTCCGGACAATCACTGCGATTACGCGGCCAAGGCCCGGCCGGACGCGGCGGAAAACGAGGCGATTTGCTGGTCACCGTCCGGATCGCACCCCATCCTCATTTTGAGCGGCGCGGGAATAATCTGCGTCTCGTCGTGCCCATTTCGATTCACGAAGCCGTACACGGCGCCAAGATCGATATTCCCACACCGCACGGAATCGTTTCCATAACCGTTCCCCCGCTGAGTTCCAGCGGCAAATTATTGCGACTCAAAGGAATGGGAATTAGGCCTGCAGGCAAGCTCCCTGGAGACCTGATTGCCGAACTGCAAATCGTTCTTCCGTTGCAAATGACCGTCGAGCAAAGGGACGCTTTGGGCGAATGGGCTCGGCCAATCCAGGATGAGCCACGACGAAACTTGGCGTGGTGAAAATTTCCCCGGATCTTGCGCTCGAAAAGTCGCAACAAAAAAGCGCGGCTTGCGCCGCGCCGATTGAATGATTTTTTTATAATTGAGTCGGCCAAAAAATTAATTGGCTGGCGAAATTCGCGGACCGCGGCCCGAGCCGGGCTTGCTTCCTACCAACTTGTCGTTGACGCCTTTTACTTTGAACCACATATCCGCAAAAGCCGCCCAGGTCGTTTCGCTCACCCTGGGGACATCCGTAATAAAAGGAATCATCACGTCGCCAGCGTTTCGGTTGGCGTCAAAAAAGAACGGATCGTCGCCATCCCAATGCCCCCCTGCAGATCCTATCTGCAAAGATTGCTGGGTTGGAACAAAAAGCGCGTTGGGGCGCTTGGCTTCAATGCGAAATTGCTTCAAGGCAAATGGACCAGTGAAATTACGCAACGGACCAAGGTTTAATCGATTAGGCGTCCACAAGGTCCCGAACCCGAGCGCATGGGCCATTTCGTGCCGCACAATGTCATCAAACAACCCGAGTTCCTGAAATGTGACTGCATCCACCGGGTCAAATTGCATGAAGGCTGTTCTGGCAACAACGTAGGGCCGGTTGCCAATGTGTGTAAACACTTCCCGTGGACCGGCGAAACCAAGAATTCCTCCGGGGCCGTCAATATTGGCAATCTCTGCCGTAATTTGTATCGGGCGCAAGGTGCGCTGCGCCACGGTTGGCAGTTGAGCGCTAAAGCCGATAAGACGCGATTCCCAAAATCGTTCCGCCAGAAAAAATGAGTCGCGAATGCCGAGCACAGTAGTCAACGGTGTCCCGTCTGGAATTCCGGCAAAGTCAATCGAAACGATATCGATGACTTGGGCTCGCGCCGTTCCACATTGAAAAATGGTTGCGGCGACCAAGCCGATCCCCAAGAAAACTTTCACTAACCGCGATGGGATTAATCGTGTGAACATAAAGCGGTCCTTAGTTTTGCAAACAATAAAGCCAGTACACCCAAGCTACCATAGAATAAACCTAATCGGTCCCGTAAGTGCTTGCAACTGATTTTTTCCGAGAATTACTGCTTTTGGGCTCCTGTTTCTGTTGCTTCTTGCCCAAATAGCCGCCCGTGCAATCGGAAGCTTCGGCAAATTTTTACCTTCTTATTCAACCAATAGAATTGGGATTTCCGATATAGCCTGTGACGACCTACCGAAGAAGGTCTGGATTTTGGGTTTTGAACCTCACGGGAATCAGGAAAATGCGGCTCATAAAACTCCTGGCAATTCACGCGGCGATTGTGGCGAGCTTTTGCTGTTCGCTTGCCTCGGGCCAAACAACAGTCCCCAGCTCTCGCTTTAGCCCATTGCCGGCTGAATCGCCTGAAGCTACTGCACCGCTCACCGAGTTCGGCGCGTTTGACTACGATGCGCAGATGTTTGCGCCGTACGACCTGCGCGACCTCAACGAGCCGTCTGGACCCACGGGATTTTATTTAACCTACGATCGCGTTTACACCAGCGTTTCGCGACCTGGTCAACATGCGTACAACAACCCGGACGACAATACCTGGGTTCCGATTGGCAATGATTTCATGTGGGGCAACCGCTTCGAAGCGGGCGTAATGAACGAAGACGGACGAGGTTGGGGTGGCGAATACACGCGCACCAACGGCTCGTTCTTTTCTGCCGGTCAAGACATTTTGATCGCAGCTCCGTTTATGACCACCACGTCCGTTCACAATCTCAAACTCAATCGCATCTTCCGCCAAGAATTGCAACGAGGCGGTTGGCTCGAACCATACTTCGGCTTCCGATTTATTGGCATCAGCGATCAAACCATTGAAGACTCGCTCATTAATACCTTTGCGAACCGATTTAAACAAAACGCGACTAATGCTGCCGCGGGCGGACATGTTGGAGCGCGATTTGCGCGACGCACAGGTCGCTGGGGGGTTTCGACCGACGGTTCTCTTGCGACCACGTACAACGCGCAGCGGTATTTTTCCACGGACATACAACCCACTGGCGGGCAGGTGGGACTCTTTGAATCGCACTCGGAAAGCTCAAATTTCTGTCCTGCGATCGATTTTCGGGGCGACCTTTCGTACGCCCTCACTCGCGACATCGCATTTCGCTTAGGTGCCCAAGTCTTGTACGTTTGGGATGGCGTCAATCGAGCAAACACCCTTCCGGCTATTTTCAATAACAATTCCGCAAACGGACCTGGTGGTGCCTTCGGCATTTCGCCGGAATCGTTTGTGTCGGCTGGATTTAATTTCGGTCTCGAATGGAAGCGTTAATCTAAACGCGTTGATCAAATCAAGTAAAACGGGTCGCTCGCCGATCCGTTTTTTTGTTTTCTTGCTTCGCCGGCTTGGCGCAATCCGCCGCTTTCGAAATTCTCGTTTCGACCGATCTTGCGATTTCCTCTAGATTTCCTAGGTCGCTGGCAGAAAAAGCGTGATAGCTTACCGCCGAGGAACAATTTTTCGACTACTTTGGCAACTAGTTCGAAAGATTCTGCTCAGCGGCCCGTTTATCTCTGCGAAGCCATGAATAACGCACCCGACACTCGAGCCAGCCTCCTCATCCGCCTTCAGCGGCATGACGACGTTGAAGCTTGGAGTGAGTTCGTCGAAATATACCAACCACTAATCCTCCGGATGGCCGAACGGGGCGGTTTGCAGGAAGCCGACGCCACCGAAGTCCTCCAAGAAGTCCTCACCCGCGTCGCTCGAGCGGTCTCAACTTGGAAAGACTCCGGCAACAAAGGCTCGTTCCGCAGTTGGCTCAGTCAAGTCACCAAAAATCTCGTGATTCAATTTTTTCGCGATCGACGCCGTTGGCCGCAAACCAGCGCTGACAGCAACGTTCGAAGAATCATCGAGGGCCAAGTTGATGCTCGAGACGACGACCAATGGTTCGACCTTGAACTTCAGCGCCAGTATTTTGCTTGGGCCGCGCGACGGCTCAAGGACCGTTTCGAATCGACCACCTGGGCCGCGTTTTGGCGGACCGCCGTCGACAACGAACCGGTTGAACAAGTTGCCCAACAATTGGGGCTTACCCGCGGCGCGGTTTACATCGCTCGCAGTCGCGTGATGAATCAACTGCGCCGCACGATTGAAAAGAAAATACAGCAAGAGGAATCGTAAGCACCAAACACAGTAACGCCGGGGACCCCTTTCGCGTGCGGAATCACTCACATGAACACTCAACCACACATTGACCGCAAACAAGTCGCCCTGCTGTTGGACGAAGCCGCCAGCAAGTCCATTCCGCAGCATGTGACCGAGCACTTGGAAGAATGCCCGCAATGTCGCGAGCAACTCGAACAAGCGGCCGCCGATCCGAGCTGGTGGTCGTGCGTGGAAAACTTGAGCGATGATGATCTGCACAGCACCTTGGGTTCTCCGCTCGTCGATGGCCCGCACGCGGATTGTGCCCGGCGCGATTTCAGCGACCTACTCGATTCACCCAGTCATCCGGAATTATTGGGCCAACTCAACCAGTTCGAGATCGAACGACTTATCGGCCAAGGCGGAATGGGCGTCGTGTTCAAAGGCTTTGACCGCGAGCTGCACCGAACGGTTGCAATCAAACTCATGTCGCCGCACCTGGCCCACAACGCAACCGCGCGCAAGCGTTTCGAGCGCGAAGCCCGCGCGGCCGCCGCCGTCGTTCACCCCAACGTGATACCGATCTACGGCGTCAGCCATGCAAAAAACCAGCCCTTCATCGTCATGCCGTTGATTTCAGGAAAATCTCTGCAAGCTCACGTCGAACAGCACGGCCCGTTTGAAACCAAAGACGTCGTGCGCATCGGAATGCAAATCGCTGCTGGTTTGTCCGCCGCTCATCAACAAGGGCTCATTCATCGCGATATCAAGCCCGCCAATATCTTGCTCGAACAGGACGTTAGCCGCGTCGTGATCACTGATTTTGGTTTGGCCCGCGCGGCCGACGAACTGGCGATGACACAAACTGGTTGGTTGGCTGGCACTCCTCATTACATGTCGCCTGAACAAGCTCGCGGCGCGGCGATCGACACGCGTAGCGATTTGTTTAGCTTGGGCGGAGTGCTGTACTTTATCGCGACAGGTCGCGAACCGTTTCGCGCCGACAAACCAGTCGCCGTGCTGCACAAAATTTGCAGCGAGTCCGCGCAGCCCGCGCGCCAGGTCAACAGCGACATCCCTCAAACGCTGTCTGACATTATTGAACGGCTGCTGGAAAAAAACCCTGCGGATCGCTTCCATTCGGCCGCTCGTGCTCAAAAGCTGTTGGAGGATTACTTGGCTGAGCTACAACAGCCGAATCGCAATCAGAAGTTGATTCGCGTGGTGACTCGGCGACAGATTCGCCGTCGCTGGCAGATCGCGCGTTACATCGCATTGGTGGCCGCGCTAGTTCCTATCATGCTTTGGGGCCAAAGCTACATTGGCCTCGGTAAGAAACCTGCCGCACCTTCCGGTTCATCACCGTCAGCGTTGGGGAGCCCAGTGGCCCCGCTCGTTCAACCGACGATCAGCAGCAAGCTGTCTGGCTTGCTTCCACCCGATCAATTCAACTCGCAGTTGGACGAGTTGGAGCGCGAAATTGAAGCCGCCGAGCGCGCACTTGACCTTAAAGATGCCGCTCCTAATGGACCGCCCTCTACGCCGCGAATCTCGCCCAAGGATGGTTCGAACCATTCCCCTTGGATCGAGCGCATTCGTTCGTGGGAAAAAAATCTCGTGCCCGGACTCGTTTCGACAAGCCAGCAGTTTTTTCAAAGTTGCGCTTACGAAATTTCACGCTATTTTTCTTATCCGCGTTGCGAAGCCAAGCAAAATCATGCTCCTTGCGACTTGTCGTCCGTAATTTCCGATTTCCAATCGCTCACCCATTAACTTTTTGGAGGTTTTCGATGAAAGCTTTATTTTTATTGTCCGCGCTGCTTCCCGCAGGCCTGATCGCCTCATTCCTGGGATCGGCCGCGCCTCAGCAAGATGAGACCCGCGATGATCCTATTGAAGTCCGCGGCGTCAACCTTGCGGGCGATCCTATTGAAATCCGTGGAGTTCCACTCGATCCCCTTGCGGCCCGCAGCGTCAGCCTCGTTCAAGCTACTGCGTCCGGGCCTGCAGCCGTGGCCACACGGACCAAACGAGCCTTGGCGATGACCGTTCCGCAGGACGAAGCCGCTGAAGGGCGATACCAGGTCCGCGTTGTTCAAACAACTTCGGATTCGGACGGTCCTCAGGAGAGTGGGCTGACGGTGGTAGCAGGTAGCCCTTTGCGAGGTCACTTGTTCACCCCGCATCCGGCGCCAATGGCAACGGCCCTCACGTATGCCCGAGATTCAGGGAAAACCCAACAGGCCATCGAAGACTTGCGCAAAGCCAAAACGGACGAAGAAAAGGCGGACGCACGCAAGCAACTAAACTCGGCACTCGGCGACGAGTTCGACGAATACTTGAAACACCAAGCCAAGGAGCTGGATCGCCTGGAAGCCAAGGTCAAGAAACTTCGCGGACAATGGGACAAACGCCGCGAGGCCAAAGACGAACTCGTCGCACTTCGCATACAGACTTTGGAAAACGAAGCGAACGGCCTAGGTTGGCCAGCGGGGGGCGGAAACAATTTCTGGATGGGTTCCAGCGGAGGTCCGGCAAGCCTCGGCACAGGTTCCTGGAACATGGCCTACCCCCCCATGGCGACGATTCCGGATGTGCCGGCGGTAGTCGATGTCAATGTCATTGCCGACGTAGAGACCGAAGAGGCTGAGGAGGCTGAAGAGCCCGAGGAGGCGGACGCCGATATGCCAGCCGAACCGTCTCAGCCACGTCCACCGCGAACACGAAATCGAGGGCGCTAGCCTCGAGGTTCGCACCCGGCTCACAAAGCAATGATTGAAACTACATTTGGGGTCGCCGCATCCGCCGCGACCCCAATTTTTATTTCTTGTGCGTTCTCGCCGCTGGCAGGCGATCATGCTGGGATTCGCCCCTCCGTGAACAAGGCATTACACGAGTTTTCTCTCGCTTGTGGCGCTGTTAGGATGGACGTCGAACATCGCATTGCAAAAGGACGACACCGCAATTCGAATTTTAGGAGATAAGAATTATGCAACCGTCTAGACGAATTATTCTTTTCATCGCAATTGCAATGTGCGGTTGCAGTCAAAAGTCTGAGTACTCCGTCGATAATCGTTCCGCTGGAGAAGATATCAAATGGAAGGCACCCTCCGCTGCGAAGGCATCTAATGGCGTGCGAGTAGCGGATGCCGGCTCTGCTGAATCAGTTGCGGTTGCGGACTCGAAAGCCGACGCCGAAGACACGTTCGCTACGGCAATGGGCCTCGCCAAGGAACAGGACAAGCGATTGCTTGTCCATATCGGCGGCCTGGGCTGAGGTTGGTGCCGCATTCTTGAGAAGTTTCTCAAGCAGTCAGAAACTGTATTCGCCAAGGACTATGTCGTGTTGTCCATCAGTGACGAACATCTCTCCAACGTCGAGCCCGTCGCCAAACGCCTTCGCGGCGACGCTAGTGGCGGAATACCTTGGATGGTCATTCTCGATAACAACGGCGATTCGCTGGCGACTTCGGATGGTCCCAGCGGCAACATCGGTTATCCATTCGAGCCCACCGAAATAGAACACTTCATCGATATGCTAAAGCGGACCAGTCGGCGAATTTCCAGCGAAGAGATCGCGCAACTGAAGTCCACGCTGGAGGAATTCGCGGAGGCGAAACGAAAAGAGCGAGAAGCGGCTAAACTAAGCAACCCATCGGGCGCGCCGACTCCGTGATCATTCGAACGTCGTTGTCACGATTTGGATCGTGTAATGCAAGCCGTTGACTAACCGCCGCGATCTTGGTTGCGAGTTCGGAGATTGGCGTGACCGAAAATTTTCGATCGGCGATGCTGCTTCGACTCGTTGTCGCTTGCAGTACGATCCTGTTTGTCATGGATCGCTGTACGGCAGCTCAAGATTCGGATTCGCGAAAGCCCAATATTTTGCTCATCGTCGCCGATGATATGGGATTCTCGGATGCTGGCTGTTATGGCAGCGAAATCGCGACGCCGAATCTTGACTCCCTCGCCAATGGCGGACTACGGTTCACGCAGTGTTACAACACGTCTCGATGTTGGCCATCGCGGGCTGCGATTCTCACCGGCTATTATGCGCAGCAGGTGCGCCGCGACACGATTCCAGGTATCAACAGTGGGGCTCAAGGCGTTCGGCCTGCTTGGGCCCGATTGCTGCCCGAAATGTTGAAACCGCTTGGTTATCGCTCGTACCACTCGGGCAAATGGCACCTCGACGGCAAGCCTCTGCAAAACGGGTTCGACCATTCTTATAGCCTCGACGATCACGATCGGCACTTTGCGCCGAAAAAACACCGCGAGGACGATCAGCCCCTTCCCGCTATCGAGCCGAACCGTGGTTACTATTCCAGCACGGCGATTGCCGATCACGCGATCGCATACCTCAAAGAGCACGCCGACAAGTATTCCGCAAAACCGTTCTTCGAATTCGTCGCGTTCACCGCGCCCCATTTTCCTTTGCAAGCTCCGCCGGAGGAGATTGCTCGTTACCGCAAAAAATATCT
>JANMEB010000111.1:0-2694 GCA_031376585.1 Planctomycetota bacterium
CCCGGCGTCTCGCAAGTATCGGCGATCGGCGGCGAATTGCCGGAATATCAGGTGAATGTGAAGCAGGAGCGTCTGGCCCTGTATGGCTTGACGGTATCCGATGTCGCAGCGGCCGCGCGCGCAGCGCACAGCACGGCGAGCGCGGGCTATTTACCCTCGGTGGAACGACAAGAGTTGCCAATTCGCCAGGCCGCGCGAGTGAAAAACATTGGCGATATTGCATCGACGATCGTGTCGATAAAGGACGGCTCCCCGATCACACTTGGCGAAGTCGCCGAGGTGACGCTTGGCCCGGCTCCCAAACGGGGAACTGCCGCCAACCAAGGATTGCCCGCCGTCGTACTAACGATCCAAAAATCTCCCGGCACAAATACGCTGATGCTGACCAAAGCGATTGATCGCTCGCTCGATCAAATCGAGAAAGGCCTGTCTCCCGGCATCGCCATTAATCGCGACGTGTTTCGCCAGAGCCATTTCATCGAACGATCGGTAAACAATGTGATGCACGTATTGCGCGACGCGGCGATCATTGTTGCCGTCATCCTTATGATGTTCCTGCTCAATGTGCGGACCACGATTATCACCTTGACAGCGTTGCCGCTGTCATTGGCCGTTGCATTACTCGCCATGCGTTGGTTGGACATGTCGCTCAACGTCATGACGCTCGGTGGCTTGGCCGTGGCGATCGGCGTGCTCGTGGACGACGCAATTATCGACGTGGAAAATGTCTTCCGGCGACTTAAGGAGAATGCCGCGCTGCCCCGCAGCGACCAAAAATCACACGTCGAGATTATTTTCACGGCCAGCAATGAGATTCGGCCGGCGATGGTATTCGCGACGATCATAATCGCCATTGTCTTTGTCCCGCTGCTATTTCTCGGAGGGATCGAAGGGCGGTTCTTCATCCCACTTGGACTTACGTACATCGTGTCGATCTTGGCATCGCTCGTTGTGGCGCTCACGGTCACGCCAGCTCTTTGCAAGATCTTGCTTCGGAAATACGGCGTGAGCGCATCCGTGGGCGATGCCTCCAGCGGAAATCCGCATGCTGATGGATGGTTCGTACGCTGGCTCAAGGGGCGATACGAGCCGATCCTGCGTTGGTCGCTGGCCCACCGCGGGATGGTTCTCGGTGCGGCGCTCGCTGCCACGCTGTTGGCTGCGATGCTGGGACGCACCTTTGGCACGTCGTTCCTGCCCGAGTTTAACGAAGGTTCGTTTACTGTCTTCATTTCGTCCCCCCCCGGCACTTCGCTGGCGGAAAGCAATCGGTCGGCGATGGCGATCGAGAAGCGATTGATCGAAATCGACGGAGTGAAGAGCGTGACGCGACGCACGGGCCGCGCCGAACGGGACGAACACGCTGAGCCGGTCTCGAACAGCGAACTCGACATCACGATGAAACCCGGCGCAATTAAGTCCCGCATCCGCCAGGAAATTGCGGCGATCGCCTTGAGCGTACCGGGTGTTACGGTTCAAATCGGCCAGCCCATCGAGCATCGACTTTCTCACATCCTCTCAGGAACTCCAGCGGCCATTGCGATCAACGTCTATGGAGAGAACTTGGCCACGCTGCGAGACTTGGCCAAACAAATCGAGGGACAGCTCAAGAGCATTCCAGGGGCGCGCGATGTCACTGCAAATCGCGAAGTCCTGATCACATCACTTCCCATAAACTATCGGCACCCCGATCTCGCCGCCGCGGGTTTGAGTCCAGCCGAGGCTGCGGAACAAGTTCAGACCGCGCTCTACGGCGACGTCGTCGCCACCGTGAATCAAGGTGTCCGCAGATTTGACTTGGTGGTTCGCCTCGCGGCGGAAGACCGGCAGCGAATCGATCAAGTTGCGGATTTCATCTTAAAGGGCCGCGAGGGTGCTTTAGTCCGGTTATCCGAAGTCGCGGACATCGGTCCCGAAAAGACCAGTAATATTATCGCGCGCGAGAATTCCCAGCGCAAAGCGGTGATCTCGTGCAATGTCGCTGATGGCTACAACTTGGGTGACCTCGTCAACGAAGTCCGCGATCGCGTGGAACCCATCGTACACGGTACAGGTTACATCGTCGAATTTGGCGGACAGTTCGAAGCCCAACAGTCGGCTGCACGGACGTTGCTCGTCGCCGGTGCCGGGATGGCATTAGTCATGTTCATGTTGCTGCAACTTTCCACCGGCTCGCTCAAGGTCGCCGCGCTGGTGATGGTCAATCTCCCCTTGGCGGTCATCGGTGGAATTGTCGCGATCTTCGTCATGGATTCCGTTCAGCATGTGGGCCAAGGTGGACTCATTGGCCTGCAACAGAATGCGTTGGCGCTTGCGGGATTCGGAACGGCGATTTATCAAGCTCCCGTTATCTCGATCGCGAGTCTGGTTGGTTTTATCACTCTGTTCGGCATTGCCGTACGAAACGGAATTCTCCTCGTGAACCATTACAAATACTTGGTTGAAGTTGACAAAAAGTCCATGGCTGAGGCAATTGTACGAGGGTCCATGGAGAGGCTCGTCCCCATCCTGATGACGGCCTTGTGTGCGGCGCTCGGACTCTTGCCCCTCGCCATTTCCGCCGGTGAACCCGGAAGCGAGCTATTGGCTCCTTTAGCGATTGTCGTGCTCGGCGGATTATTGACTTCGACGTTTTTGAACTTGATCGTCGTGCCTGCCGGTTATGCGCTCGTCCATGGCGTCCGTCGCGCTGAG
>JANMEB010000149.1:0-3911 GCA_031376585.1 Planctomycetota bacterium
GAGAAATACCATGAACGCGATTACCAACCAATTGATCGAATTGCGAATGACGGCGGACTTAGTGCGCGCTGCCCAAGCTGGCGATCGGGCTGCTTTTGGCCAGTTGTTCGAAAAATACCAACGCTGCGTGACGGCGATCGCCTTTCGGCGCTTGAAGAACATTGACGCTGCACAAGAGTTGTGCCAAGAAGTTTTCGTCCAAGCCATGCAGAAAATCGATCAATTGCGTACGCCGGAATGCTTCGGCTCGTGGCTGCGATCGATTACGGTTCGAATGGCGATCAACCAGCAAGTTCGTAACCGTTCGCCGCTGTCGCTCGATCCGTCGACGATGGCCGAAGCGGTGTTGGACGAGAACGATCCGTCGGAAGCGGCTTCGAACGCCGAGCGCTCGGCGGCGGTGCGAGCTGGCTTGCGTCAATTGCGCCGGTTGGATCGCGAAACGCTGATGGCTTTTTACATCAAGGGCCATTCGCTAGCCGACATGGCGCGCGATTTCGCCGCGCCGCTTGGCACGATCAAACGTCGTCTGCACGTCGCGCGCAAGCGTTTGGCCGAGCACATCGATGAGTTGGCCGTCGGCTAATTCTAGGGGGTCGCGTCTATCCATTCGCGACCCCCTTTCTTTTTTCAATCGCCTCGGTGTTCAGTGTTCAGTCCGCCGCGGCGGATCAGTGTTCAGTGAGCGCTTTTTTTCTCTCGCTTGTCGGGACGCCCAGAGAAGGTGCAACAAATTGCTGAGCATTGCCGGTCGTTTTCTTTAGTCCGATACGTCGTATTTGTCGTATTTTCCCGTCCCAACATTCAGCCCCAGACCTTGGATTGGTCGCGAGGCAGGGGAATCCCCATCGCAATTGTGCTAATAATGGAACAGTGTGATGTCCGGAAATTCAATCGGTCGAATTGGTGGATTGCAATGAGCTTGGTCTTCTTGCGAGTCCTGAGCATTCTGTTTTCGTTCATTCTGTTTGAGGTTGCGTATTGCCTCTTTTTATTTGACTACAATCCGTCAAGCCAATGGTTTAACTCTTTGATCCAAGTGGGCCTGCCAATTGTCGCGGTTTCGCAATTAAGTTTCTGGTCGATATGGGGCGGAATGGGCTCGCAAGCGATGCATCGACGAGTTTTTGGTGCGACATCGATTCTTGTTGCCGCTTTATTAGTTCCGGTGGTAGTCGGAAGGCTTGTACTTGGCGATTGGACGCCAATCTATTGGGAATTGGCAACAGCAGTTGTGCTCGCATTTTCGTCATGCGGTTTATGCAGCTTAATTTTCGGGAAGGCGTTTCACCGTAGGCTCGTCGTACTGAACGAAACGGGAGTTGCGTCGTTCGTCGTAAAATCGCAATTTGGATTTCAATTTATTTTTGCCGTGATGATTGCGGTAGCGATTCTTTCATTGCTATTGATCGTAATTGAACCGAAAAATGCTACGGTTGAATTTACGTCGGTGATTGGCGGGTTGGTTCTTGGGTTATTTTGCTTCGCACAAGCAATTGCATTTATCTGGATCTTATTGCGGCCCACGCCGATTCGATGGACGACGATTATTTGGCTGGCCGGCGTGATTATTGCGTTGATGTCTCTTCATGCGGCTTTGATAATTGGTGGTTCCCGGGCAAATTCGTTATCGCTGAGCACCTCGGATATTTTGGTCAACATGGCAATTGGTGCTGGCTTTTTTTTGAGCTCGGTCGTTTCCACAGTCATGGTGCGCTATTTGGATTTTCGGCTGGTACACACGAACCAACTGAATTTGGTCGTCCAGAACCCGCCAGCAGTGCCCAAGAATATTGCCCGAAGTTGTCGTACTGCAATATGGACCATGATTATTCAACTTCGACGACCATGGGTCGCTGGACCAATCTTGGCGTTCTTGGGTTGGCTAACGTACGACTGGTTTCTGTTCGACGGGCGGATTCGAGTTTCGAAAGAAACGACGTATGCAACGGCACCGGTAAAGAGCGACGGAATGGTCGATTTTTGTTCTGCCATCAACCAACATTTGGAGGCCAGTGTAGAACCAGAGGACAATGCGGTCGTGGATTTGCTGCGAGTATTTGGTCCCCAAGCGGTTCCAAAGGAATGCGACGAAGAATTCTACCGCTGGCTCGGAATTGCACCTTTACCGGATGGTGGCAACTACCTCGTACAATATCAAAATTTGCCGGAGGCGATTATCGAAGCGGGTGATGAGCGACCGCGGATTCCACCGATTTTTGGCAAACTCTGGACGGAATCTGAATATCCCACCGTTGCTGCATGGATCAATACGAATCGCCAGCAAATTGAAGCCCTACGCATCGCGTCACGCAAAACAGCTTTCTTTTTGCCGTTTACCTTGCGTGAGAATGAAAACCGAATCAATAGTGCGGGTGAATTTGTTGCGTGTTTACGCGGAACGTCTCAATTGCTCGGCGCAGATGCCATGTATGAATTGCAACGCGGCAATTGGCGAACCGCGATGGAAGACATCGCTACGATTGGTCGACTCGGTCAGTTGATAATGCGCCAAGGATCAATGTCCAATTGGTTTGAAGGCGTATCGCTTCTCCGAAACAAGCATAGTTTGCAGCAGGTGCTGATTGAACATATCGAAAGCGACGATCTGGCAGATTTTGTCCAAACGTCCGAACAACTAGGCCTTCAGCCCATTTCAAGCTGCTTTGGTGCTTGTGGATTTGCCGAGCGCTTAACGTTTTTGGAATCTGTCGTTAAAGCGAAGCAGACAGATTTCCGGATCGTCGGATCCCACGGATACCGGGAGCAGTCGGCTGTTACGATTCGGCTTTGCCGTTCGGCGGATTGGAACGAAGTTTTGCGAGTTTGCAACGATTCATGGAACGAACTCGAAACCGCGACAAAGACGACTGGTCGAGACGATCGCCTTACACAGCTCCGGGAGTGGACTCTGGGACTTGAATCTTTGGACAAATCTCTTTATTCAAGCCTGCCGCCTCATTCACTTTGGACACGCAAAGCGCGGGGCCACGGGATCGCAGGGCCACTAGTCGGCACGCTCCTGCTCGATTGGTATGGTTGTGAAATTCGCCTATTTACGATGGAATCATTGAGTGATTTAAACGAGATTAGCCTAGCGCTCGAAGCGTTTCGGGCAGCCAACGGACAATATCCATCGGCGCTCAATGAGCTTACGCCAACGTACCTACCGGCAATTCCGGTCGATCGGTTTACTGACAAGCCATATTTTTATCAAACCAAACCCAGCGGTTACTTACTTTACGGCGTCGGCCAAGATTGCCGAGACGATGGCGGAGACGCCGCCAACGACCTCGTCATACAAATCAATCGCGAGAAAAAGAATTGAACTCTTGCGAGAGTCTTTGAAAAAAGAAGATGTTTGTGGTGGCTTGCCTGCGGATTGGGCACGAAGTAGAAGTACCTCGGTCGCAATTGTGCTAATAATGGAACTGTCCGACGCTGGGAAATTCAACCCCGCTGTGTTCAACTTCAGCAATGAAACTGCCTCTTTTACGAATCCTGAGCCTTCTGCTGTCCTTCGCGGTGTTCGAAGTTTCGGTCTTCATGCCGTTTATTATCCCAAATGGCTTTGGAACCAATGAGTGGTTTCGGGAACTCGTCTTTGTCTGTTCGCCGTTCGTAGCAATGTCGCAGGTCACTTTGTTGGCGATGTGGGGCGGGCTCGGTGCGCCTGCCATGCACCGACGAATTTTTTACGCTGCAACTTGTTGCGTAGCCTGTTTGTTAATTCCGGTGTCGCTCAGGCAACAGCTCCCAGTCAATGAACGAGCGTTTGTTTGGAACACCGCAATGACGACAGCAATCGCGTTTATTTTTTGCCTAGTATCTTTCTTAATATTCAGCCGACTATTTCGCCGACGGATGGTGGTCTTGAACGAAGAGGGTCTCGCGTCGTTTGCTACCAAGTC
>JANMEB010000174.1:0-1682 GCA_031376585.1 Planctomycetota bacterium
GTGTCGCGGCCATCGCTGCCGTTGGTCATCGCCAATGCCAATTGCCAAATTTCAGGCGTCCATTCGACTAATAATCCCGTTTCGCGAAACAGGATCACTTCGCTGCGAATAAAGTGCGAATCGTCGCGATTATTGGAAAACAGTGGCAACTGATAACGCCCGAAGGGAGTTACGAATCGCCCCCAAGTCGCTCGCCAATCGTTGCAACTCCAGTCGATCGCCAATTGGGATATTTCGAAAGGTTCGACTTCAAAATTATGTGCAAATGATTCGCGTTCCGCGTAATCGACCAGCACATTTCGGTCGAATGGTTGATTCAAGTAGAACTCGCCAGTCAGTCGAACGCTGCCGAATGCAATTGGTTCAGACACTGCGCCGAACAACTGCGATTCGACGCCAAAGGTCGATTCATTTCCGGTGAATTCATAGCGCTGGTCGTGCAAATAATTCGCGCGTGCGATTGCGCCGAGTTGAACATCGCGGCCATCGGGCGTCGAAAATTGATATCCGATTGGAACTCGCCAAAGTTGTTCGATGGGTGGCGGCCGGGAAGAGCCCTGAGAACCGTCCGGGACTGAGCCCCTCTCTCTGCGGTTCTCTACAGTCGTAAGATCTGTGTCCGCAATGGAATCGCCGCTTTGACAGGCAAATGAATTCGCACACCCAAGCAGCACGATGATCGCAACGTGGGTAACCGTGACTGCGGCTTGGCGAAAGAAGCGTTGCATGAGCGGCGGGAAAGCATTTTTGCGAAACTTTTACGATCGTATTGGTTATATTCGCGATATTGCTTGTAACGCTCGAAAGTAAAACCCCCGCCTGCCACAAACTTCGCAGCCCACATAGATTTCGTCGTTTGTGCTAGCGAGCGACGATGGTAATCGCGGTTGATGAAAGCACCATTGACTCGTCGCCGTCGTAATCAGATGAATTTGTTGCGCCGAATTTGCCCCGAAGGGTTCGAACAAAATAGCCCAGGGCAGCGCGGAACGGCGTCCGCCGTGAAGCGCCGCCCTGGGTTCTCGGGAAAAAGTGTCCCACGCCCTGAAAGGGCAATACCTCCGCAGGAGCGTGACGATTATCGGTTGTGATTCCCTTTCAGGGCTAAACAACGCTGGGGATCGGATACCCAGGGCGGCGCTGCGCGGCTTTGCCGCGTCGCTCTGCCCTGGGCTTTCTTGTTACGGCCTTTCAGGCCGAATTCAAACGTAACAAAACCTAGATGATTCAATTCCGCCGCTAAAAAGGGGGTTTCATTAGCCCATAGCTAATCGCGGTTGATTGGCTGAGTCGTTTCAATTTCGAGCATAACCGATTCGAGAATTACAACGTTCGAATTAGAAAATTGATTACGATTGCCGAAAACAATCCGCAGTTCGTTTTGCGGAAGTAGTTTTTTGCCGATCGTAAATGAGAGAACGCTCGCGTTGCCTTGCGCCGTGTTTGTTCGGTCAACAAGTGGCGAACCGTTCAATGTGATTCGCGCGCCTTTTGCTAATCCCGTGAAAGCCAATTTCACGACTTGATCGTCGTCCAGATTACTTGGTCGATTAAAGTTTCGGCGCATTTCAAACGAGCCGTCGGATGGCCAGTCCTCAATTAAGTCACCGCGCGCGGGGAGATCAATGATGGTCGCGGTCGCGGCCGATACTGGAGCGAACAACCGCCAAGCCGATCCGAGT
>JANMEB010000201.1:0-2276 GCA_031376585.1 Planctomycetota bacterium
GGGCAGACATTTAAAACCGAATCGAAGGCCATCGTTCAGCGAGGAAAGGCGCATCATATTTCAGGGAGATACCAGATGCCAGCCGCCAAAATCTTGCCGCGCGTTCATCGGTATTTATGCCTGTCCCGGCGAGGTCTTTGATTAACCGGACCGCTTCGGGCCGCGTGGCCCCATCGAAGCGCCCGGAAGGCGAGCGGTTAAACGGAGAATTGCCAACGGAGACACAACTTCTAATAGGACAGCACGCCAATTCCCAAGCACCCAATAGGTTCGCCATTGTCGTACGCGATTCAGATCGCGCTCAGCGTACGCGCATCACAGCAAAACCGGTCTGAGCCAGGATCTTTGGAATCCCGCGAACGAGGTCCCGATCGATCTGCTTGATGCCCTCCGGTAATTGCTCCCATGCCACCAGATATTCATTGCGCAGTGGATCATCCGCCGTGGCTTTTCCCAATCGAAAGCCCGCCGACAGTTGGCCTTCCATCCACAGTTCGTGCTCGTACATCGCGAGCGTCTCCAAATCGTCGCCGGGGAATTCCAGGGCGGGTTCGTTGCTGCGCGAAGGGACCATCACGTAACCAGCCCTCCGCAATTTTTTGGGAATGTTACGAACCGTAACCCGATTGGGCCCTTTGTACTCTTCGGGGATTTCGGCGAAGGGGCGCAGCAACGGATGAGTCTTGCGTTGTTCGCATTTTTCTGAGCCCAATTTCCATCCATCCCGGACTTTACCTTGGCAAAACACATCGTGAGCGGCTGCGGCGAGCCGTTCGAGCAATTCACCGCTCAATTCAATTTCTTGAACAATCGAAAGAAACTCCAAACCATTGACGTGCAGATCGAGCTGGGCCTCTGCTGGGAGACAGGATCGCTCAAAGCTCGAACGCCCAGCCAGCGCGCTCATAGCGATGATCGATTCAATTGATCGAGCGCCGTGACGATATTGGTCGATCCGCAAAAAGGCACGCAACACTCCGGGATCGATCGCCAGCCGACGGGCACCTTTTTCCTCGTGGATCAACCATTTCGCATTGCGCTCGAAAATCGAACGCAACAGAATGGCACGCCGAATAATGTAGTACGGGTCGGCACTTTGGTCAGTGATTTGCCGGTTGGGGCCGAGCACATTGAGAAAACCCTTGAGACGACTGATGAAATCCGGTCCCTTGACCACTTTGAAGCCTTGCTCGCCGATCGCTGCGCCAAAGCCAGCCAAGTGATGGCTCGTTCCGCCCGCAAATACAAAGATGCATGAGCCGATCGGGTGGGTGATCTGCCCCTCTTGAAAGCTGCCATCCTGCATCGGTGCAAGAAAAAATCGCAACCAGCCCAGAGGAGTTTTGTCCAGCGCCGTGTCGAACTCGTCCCAAAACACCAGCGGCAATTTTCCTTTAAGCGTTATGTCGCGTACTTGATGCAATGCGCCCAACAAGTCATTGGGCCCAGCAAACTGAGATAAGTTGAAGGTGCGGACTTCGATCTGGCCTGGGCGCACGGATCGCGCGACTTGCTCAACGCCGAATGACTTTCCCGAACCCGGTGGTCCAAAGACGCCGATTGAAAGCGGTCGAAACTGCGGCTGACCACAATACTCGCCAATCAAATTTTGAATACTGTTCAGCGCTTCGATCTCGCGCCGGTCGACTGTTTGCAGTGCGCCGAACCGGCCAATGGGCACGCCATTTAAAGCCCTCTTTAATCCACCGATCACAATTTGCTCGGCCACAACGTCCAGCGACTGGCGCTGGCAGTTTTCCAGGATCGTCCAATACCCTTCGGCTCCGTGGGTCGACGCCACGTCCAGCGATCGATGCAGTTTGTGGACTGGATCTTGAATCGGCGATTCGGCAAGGATTTTGTGATCGATGGCCAGTTCGTTGGCGACGGATTCCAAGGGAAAGGCGAGCTGAACCGGATCGGATGGAGATGAATAGATGCCGAATCCCTCGCGAAAGAGGAGTCGCATCCCGGCAATTCCGCTTTGGATACCTTGGGCCAGATCGGGTGCACCGTGATTGATCAACAATTGCCGAACGATTCCTGCGGTCAACGTGGCCGTGTTGCCGATCATTTTTCCCGGTCGATCCCCTTCCCAACCCGCTTCGCCGACCTCAGGATCGAACAACAGTCGGCCGGTAACGCGAGACGCATCGGTCGTCGATCCGAGGATATCGGAATTGTGATGTCGCGATAATAGAAAGGCCCCGGCCGTGCCAAAGGAAACCACTGTATGCGCGCAGCGCGATGTGCCATTAACGCGAGGATTGTAGGTC
>JANMEB010000223.1:0-2126 GCA_031376585.1 Planctomycetota bacterium
CGGCCGGGCGCGAAAGGAATGTCCACGGAATTCCCAGCTTTTTTCGCCGCTTCTTCGACGCCCGCACATCCGCCCAGCACAATTAAATCAGCGAGCGAGATTTTCTTGCCGCCGGTCTGCGCGCTGTTGAAGTCCTTTTGAATCTTCTCAAACGTCTTCAAGACTTTGGCAAGTTCGGCTGGTTGGTTGACTTCCCAATTTTTCTGCGGCGCGAGACGAATGCGGGCTCCGTTCGCTCCACCCCGTTTGTCGGTCCCGCGGAAAGTCACCGCCGAGGACCAGGCAGTCGAGACGAGTTGCGGAATCGAAAGACCTGAGGCGAGGATCTTGCCTTTGAGGTTCGCAAAGTCTTGTTCGCCGATCAAGGGATGATCCACGGCGGGGACGGGGTCTTGCCACAGTTGCGGCTCGGCAACCAGCGGGCCAAGGCACCGAGTGACAGGACCCATGTCGCGGTGAGTCAGCTTGTACCACGCCTTGGCGAAGGCGTCGGCGAACTCTTTGGGGTTCTCGTGAAACCGTTTCGAAATCGGACCGTAGATCGGATCCATTCGCATTGCCAGGTCGGTCGTGAACATGATCGGAGCATGCTTCTTCGCCGGATCGTGGGCATCGGGCACGATATTCGCCGCAGCGGGATCTGTGGGAACCCACTGCCACGCACCGGCCGGGCTCTTCTTCAGATCCCAGTCGTAACCAAACAGATGATCAAAGTAGCCGTTGGACCACTGCGTTGGGGTCGCAGTCCAAGCACCTTCCAAACCGCTGGTGATCGTGTCACCTGCGTTGCCCTTTCCAAAAGTATTCTTCCAGCCAAGGCCTTGCTCTTCGAGACTAGCCGCCTCTGGGGCTGCAGCGATGAACTTGCTTGCATCGGCCGCGCCGTGGGCCTTGCCAAACGTATGTCCGCCAGCGATGAGCGCAACGGTCTCTTCGTCATTCATTGCCATGCGGGCAAACGTTTCACGAATGTCTTGGGCTGCGTCAAGAGCACTCGGCTTGCCGTTGGGTCCTTGCGGATTGACGTAGATCAAACCCATCTGAACTGCGGCGAGTGGATTCTCGAGTTGGCGATCGCCGGCGTAACGTTTGTCGCCCAGCCACTCACTTTCAGGTCCCCAGTAAATGTCTTCCTGCGGTTCCCAAACATCCGCGCGACCTCCCGCAAATCCAAACGTCTTGAAGCCCATCGACTCGAGAGCTACGTTGCCGGTCAAGACCATCAGGTCGGCCCACGAGATGCTGCGGCCGTACTTTTGCTTTATCGGCCAAAGCAACCGACGTGCCTTGTCCAAATTCACATTGTCAGGCCAACTGTTGAGAGGCGCAAAGCGTTGCGTGCCATAGCTGGCACCACCCCGGCCGTCGCCGACGCGATACGTACCCGCGCTGTGCCAAGCCATTCGAATGAACAGCGGCCCATAGTGGCCGTAGTCGGCTGGCCACCAATCTTGCGACGTCGTCATCAACTCTTTTATGTCCTTCTTCAAGGCATCTAGATCGAGTTTTTGAAACTCTCCGGCGTAATCAAAATCCTCACCCATTGGATTGCCGTTGGGCGAATTCTGGTGAAGGATTTGCAGGTTCAGTTGATTCGGCCACCAGTCTCGATTCGACACGACCCCAGCCGCTGTGGGTCTGTTGATTGCGCCCAACACTGGGCACTTGCTACTGTTTTCCATTTTATCTCCATTCGGTTTCGTGGTTTGCGTTTCTTGGGCCATCACTGTGCTGGCGTTAGCCCCGGCCAAACAGCCAAGGACCAAAATAAAAAGCCAATTAAAATTTTTCCGATTGATTAGTCGCAACGTTCGACTTTCAGTTGCTTCGTTCATCACGGGACAACTTCCGGCGATTGCAGTATCCGACATGTGATCTCTCCAGTGTTCGATTAAAAGTTGCCTGTTCTGATTTCGAATTTTCGTTTTGTTGATCGTTGGTCTCACACGCCCGATGTCTCCGCGAGACACTCAGGACAGGTGCCCCAAAAAATCACCTCCGCCGAGTCAATCTGATAACCCGAGTCGTCGGCCGCCGTCAAACAAGGCGTCTCGCCGACGGCGCAGTCGACATCGACTGTTTTTCCGCAATCGCGACAGATGACGTGGTGGTGGTTGTCGCCGACC
>JANMEB010000261.1:0-7087 GCA_031376585.1 Planctomycetota bacterium
CGCCCTTTCACCGGCAAGCGTACGCCGATCGAGAGTAGGCACTTTGCGAACGCCAACGAAAATCGCGGACTGACGCCCATGACTTCGCCCGTGCTGCGCATTTCAGGACCGAGAGCCGTATCGACTCCGACGAATTTGCGAAACGGAAAGACGCTTTCCTTGATCGAAACGTAACGCGGAGTCGGAATGCTGGTAATTCCCAGCTCGGCCAGCGTTTTGCCCGCCATGACTTGGGCGGCGATTTTGGCGATCGGAATGCCGGTAGCTTTGGCGACGAACGGAACCGTCCGGCTGGCTCTCGGATTGACTTCCAAAACGTAAACCACCAGTGAGCCATTTTCTTTTTTAACTGCGAACTGCACGTTCATAAGGCCGATCACGTTCATCGCGAGGGCCATCGAAATGGTTGCGGCTCGAATTTCGTCAATCACCGCCAGAGGCAAACTGTAGGGCGGAATGACGCTCGCCGAGTCGCCGGAGTGAATGCCGGCTTGTTCGATGTGCTCCATGACGCCGGCGACGACCGCGCTGTGACCATCGGCAATGCAGTCGACGTCGACTTCGGTAGCGTCTTCCAGAAACTGGTCGATGAGGACCGATTTGCCTTGGGCGACGATAAAGGCCTCTGCGACGAAGCGTTCAAATTGAGCGCGGTCATAACAGATTTCCATCGCCCTTCCGCCGAGTACAAAGCTGGGCCGGACGAGCGCGGGAAAACCGACTTCGTTGAGTACCAAGCGGGCTTGGTCCATGGTGCGTGCGATGCCGCTGGGCGGCTGGCGCAGTCCCAAGGTCTTGAGAAATTCCTTGAAAAGTTCGCGGTCCTCGGCGGCGTCAATCGTATCGACGCTGGTGCCAATAATCGGAACTCCTGCCGAAGCCAACGCGCGCGCCAAGTTAAGCGGCGTCTGACCACCGAACTGGACAATCACGCCATCGGGCTGTACGCGATCGCAAATGTTGAGCACGTCTTCGATCGTCAGCGGCTCAAAAAACAACAAATCGCTCGTATCGTAATCGGTACTAACTGTTTCTGGATTCGAGTTGACCATGATCGACTGGATGCCCATTTCGCGCAGTGCGTAACTTGCGTGGCAACAGCAATAATCGAACTCGATGCCTTGGCCGATGCGGTTCGGTCCGCCGCCGAGGATCATGATTCGCTTTTGACCGGGTTCGGCTGGCGGAAGCTCGTCTTCCTCCTCGTAGGTCGAATAGAAATAAGGCGTTTCGGCCACGAATTCGGCCGCGCAGGTGTCAACCGCTTTGAAGGTGGCGATGACGCCAAGTTCTTTGCGACGCAGGCGGACAATCATTTCCGTCGATTCCCACATCGTCGCCAATTGCCGGTCGGAAAATCCGAACTGTTTCGCGCGGCGAAGAGCGCGAGCGTCTATGGTTGCCAAACTCATCTGCCGCAGATCGTTTTCCATTTCGACCAATTCCAGAATCTGGTCCAGGAACCATGGGTCGATGCGAGTCAGTGCGTAGATGTCGCCCATCGACATGCCGGATTTGATGGCGTAGCGGATGTACCAGGGCCGCTGTTCGTTGGGCACGGAAAGTTTTGCGCGGATCGCGTCTTGGTCAGGCTGGGCATCCGTTCCCCACAAGTCTTTTTGGTCGCAGCCGAGCCCGAACGAACCGACTTCCAAGCCGCGCAAAGCTTTTTGAAAAGACTCCTTGAAAGTGCGGCCGATGGCCATGGTCTCTCCGACGCTTTTCATTTGCGTGGTCAAAGTCGCATCGGCGTCGGGAAACTTTTCAAAGGCAAAGCGCGGGATCTTGGTGACGACGTAATCGATCGTCGGCTCAAAGCAAGCCATCGTCTTGCGGGTGATGTCGTTGGGCAATTCCCACAAGCGGTATCCGACCGCTAGTTTGGCTGCGATCTTGGCGATTGGAAAACCGGTTGCTTTGGAAGCCAGTGCACTGGAGCGGCTGACGCGCGGGTTCATTTCGATCACGATCATCCGACCGGTGTCCGGCTCGATGGCGAACTGGATATTCGAGCCGCCCGTTTCGACGCCGATTTCGCGGATGACGGCGATGCTCGCGTCGCGAAGACGTTGATATTCTTTGTCGGTCAGCGTTTGGGCCGGGGCGACCGTGATCGAGTCGCCGGTATGGACGCCCATCGGATCGAAGTTCTCGATGCTGCAAATGATGACGACGTTGTCATCCAGATCGCGCATCACTTCCATTTCATATTCTTTCCAGCCGATGATCGATTCCTCGATGAGGATTTCGCTGATTGGGGATTGGTCCAAGCCGCGCCGCACGAGCAGATCGAACTCGTCTCTGTTGTAAGCGATCGCGCTGCCGCTGCCCCCCATCGTAAAGCTTGGTCGCAGGACGCAGGGCAAACCAATCTCGTCTAAAACATCCCGCGCGTCATCGATCTTGCTGATCGTACGCCCGCGGCAAACTTCCAATCCAATCTTGTCCATCGCGGCTTTGAATTTTTCGCGCTCTTCGGCTTTGGCGATCACTTCGGCGTTGGCCCCGATCATCTCGCAGCCAAAGCGTTCCAATACCCCGTGCTTATCCAATTCCATCGCCAGGTTCAGCGCGGTCTGACCACCGAGCGTCGGCAGCAAGGCATCGGGCCGTTCTTTTTCGATAATCTTAGACAAGATCTCCCACGTCAACGGTTCGATGTAAGTCCGATCGGCGGTCGCTGGGTCGGTCATAATGGTCGCCGGATTCGAGTTGACCAAAACGACTTCGTAGCCTTCCTCGCGTAAGGCTTTGCAGGCTTGAGTGCCTGAGTAGTCGAACTCGCAAGCTTGGCCGATGATAATGGGACCAGAGCCGATGAGCATGATTTTATGGATGTCGTCGCGTCGAGGCACTCGTTACTCCGTGAAGCGGCAATAGGCGTGAGGCGACAGGCTTGAGGGAAGCAAGCTACTGACGCGAGTCGGTAGTGCTGACACAACAGGCTAAATAACCAAACGCCCTAGCCTTGATTTTGGGCGTTGGCAGTATGGCGGTTTTCGATTGCGATTAGTGTACGCGATTCGGTAGCGTCGACACAACAAGCTACGCGCCACAGCCGACGCCTGTAAAAAAGAAGCGACCGACGCGAGTCTATAGTACTCACACCATTGGCTATAACCCACACGGCCAGATCGAACAAAAACGGAAGCTACCGACGCGAGTCGGTAGTACCCACACAACTGGCTACGAAGCCGAACCGCTTTTCCTGTTTACCTATGCATCGCCGGTTTGTATTAGCCACATGTATGAAGCACTAACGACTCGCGTCGGTAGTTTCTGGGACGGGGACAGATACCGTTTTCGGGTTAGCCACGTGTATGAAACTCTACCGACTTGCGTCGGTAGTTTCTAGGACGGGCAATCATTTCCCGGCGGCGGTTTTGGGTTTGTTCGCAGCGGCGGGTGGCGCGGGCTTTTCTTCGTCGGTTGAAAAGGGATCGGCGGGTGGAGCAACGTCGACCGCCGTCGCGAATTTGAACGACTCGAAGAATTTGGTGGTCTCGGCGCTCACGTCAACGCCAGGCGAGTGGATCACGGTGATTTGGTACATCCGCCTTCCGACAAGATAAATGCGGCTGGTCGCTTGGATCGACTGTCCAAATCGTTTCCCCGAATACTCAAAATGGCGACCGGGATATTCGCCGAACTTGATGCGTTCGTGCTTGCTCAATTTGGCCAGTGCGTTGAGGAGCGAGCCTTTGATGCCGCCGTCAAGTACGTCGCGAATTTTTGTTTCGTCCACAGGCTCGAAATTCAAATCGTGATACGCCAACATGAAGCGGGCCTTGCCATCTTTGATCGAAACCCCCGCCAAGTGGACTTCGGATTCGTATTTCGGCAGCGGATAGATTTTGCGCGACGTTACTTTGGGCTTCCCTGGCATCATGACTTCGACGCCGGAGCCAACGAGTGCGACCTTTTCCCAAGGTGGGTCGTCGGCTGCCACTAGGCTCGTCCAGGCGAGCAAACCAAGAACCAAAAACAAAACCGCTGGGGCCGGGACCGGATGCCATTTCGCGTAGACTTCGGCGAAAATTGGAGCCTGGCCCCGTTTCTTCGTTTTGGCTCTAGCTAACAAAGCTTGAATCATCGTCGGACCAACATCCAGAATAATCGTTCAATTGAGAACTTCGACCAATCATCTGACCAGATTCAAATCGCCCTGAAAAGATCGATCATGGCACCCCGCAGTTGCGGTTCGGCGGCGATTATTTCGTTGACAGCCAATTTTAGGCTGTTTACGATGGCTTCCGGGCCTCGGTCAGCGCACTCGGCTACTGGCGTTCATCGGAAATTCTGAGCGATGAACTTCATTGTTCCCGCAGCCCTCAGAACCGTTACGAGACAATCCGGGATAACGTTCGGTTGGCCACACTCCGATATCCAATTCGATGCATCTTGCCCAATCAATATTTCGTTCCTATTCGGCGCTAAGCGTTTGGATAGCGACATTCGCGATCAGCTTCTCGGCGGTTGCTGCTGCCCAGGCATCGTCGACACAAGACGCGCCTCCAGCCGAAACGAATCCAATAGTCTTGTCGGTCCAGGCATCGAATCCAAGCACTTCGGGGCAATTGGCGCGCGCGATCCAAATGATGTTGGATATTTCGCGCGACGATTTGGCCGTGTCGTACATTGGCCAACTGAATCAACTGTCGGCAACCGATGCCGAGTGGTTCGAATTGATGCGCGAATACGGCAGTGCGTTTGTGATGCGGATTTCGATGTACGCTGGCGTTCAACCCGCCGGTCGCGAATTAGCCGACAAAATTTTAACGGCGGCGAACCGATACGCCTACGATCCGACACGTCTCGAAGATTTGACGCGGCGGGTTTCGAATTCACAGATCGTGACTCGAACCGAAGCACTCGAGAACTTACAAGCACTCGGCGAAGTCGGCGCGGCGGCGCTGTTGAATGCTTTGGCCGACGAAGGGCGAGCCTCCGATCAAGGGCTTCTCTTCGAAGCGCTCCGCCGCTGTGGTCCGGCTGCGGAGCAACCGATTCTCGGCGGTATTCCATCCTCCAATCCACGGTTGCGGCTAGCCTGTGTACGTGCGGCACAACATTTGAATTCATACGAAGCCGTCGCGGCGTTGCTCCGTTTGGCATTAGCGGCGGACGTCGCGCCCGACCTTCAGCGCGCCGCTCGCGATTCGCTGACTCGACTGGTCGGTCTAGTGCCCGGCGTAGTTGAAGCCGACGACATTTTGACTCGTAGCGTCGAGCGTCGATTGCAAAACAAGCCGCTACGCGCCGATCAGTTCTTGTCTTCACAACGAATCTGGCGAACCCACCCCGGCAATTTGCGCTTGGTGGAATTAAAACGTCCGCAATGGATCGTGCAACGAATCGAAGCAGCCGAGCGCGCAGAGGACTTGATCAAGACTCACCCCGATTCGGCCGCCAATCAACGACTTTATGCGCTGGCGATACTTGAGGCGACCAAATACCTTCGCGGTTTCGAAATCAATATCGGTGCAACCGACGAAATGAACTTCGCGCGGCAAGCCGGCCCCGAGTTCGTTGAGCAAGTCCTCGCCGAAGCCTTGCGCCGCGATTTGATCGGAGCTGCGGCGGGAGCTTGCGAAATCCTTGCTCAGATCGGCGATCAGAAATTATTGAGCGGCGCGTCGGTCCGACCGCTCGTCCAAGCCGCTTCGCACACCGACCGCCGCGTTCAGTTTGCCGCTTGTGAAGCCATCATGGCGATCCATCCGAGCATTTCGTTTCCCGGCAGCAGCTCCGTAGCCGAAGCTTTTGTTTCCCTCGCCCACTCGCGCGGCCAACCCAAAGTTTTGATCGGCCATCCTGATTTGGCAGACGCGCAGAATTTAGCGGCCATCGTGAAGTTGCTGGGCTTTGATTCGGAAGCGGTCTATAACAGTCGCGATTTTTTGCGCCGCGCTTCCGAAGACCCGGACGTCGAATACCTGCTGCTGGCCGACACACTCGGCGCGCCGATGTCGCAAGACCTAGTCGAACACCTGCGAACCCATCCGCGCACCCATCGGCTTCCCATCGGCCTGCAATTTCGAACCGACGTGATCGACATCGCTTGGCGCGCCGGAGCCGCCCGCGCGTTCGTTGATGTTTACTTGGTGGTCGATACGCGAAAATTCGAAAATTACGACGAGTGGCTGCGACGTTTGCGACGGTTGGCAAGCGAGAAAATGCCGTTGTTGCTGTTAGTTAAACGGGGTGATACCGAAATCGCCACTGGCTGGGCCAATCGCGATGCGCAAATCCGTTTCGTGGAGATTGAAAGTGGCGATACGGCGATTTGGAAAAGTTTGCCGGAACAAGTCGCCAACGCATTTAGTCTTTCGCGATCGCCCGTTTCGTTGGTCATCGAGCCCCGCACGGTCTCCAGCACTGAAGTCGACGTGAGCGCGTCGCTCGTCCTCGACCCAAACCAATGGGTGCTCTGGCCCAAATGGACCAAGCAATTGCATGACAACCTTATCACTAATCGAGTTGACATCGTTCGCGCCACGGACGCGGGTCTTGAGCGGACGAGTGCTGCGGCGGGCTTGATCGACCAATCCGCCGAAAGGACTACGCTTAAGATCGACGACATCGACTTTTTGTATAGTCGCGTCAGCGATTTGCTTTCCAATGAAGACTCCCTGATCGAGAGTTACACGGACCCGACCGCTGGCAACCGAGCAAGACGAATTGAATCGGACGATCCACTGCTGGTCGCCATGCCCTGGACGCTCGATCGAGTTCTCGTCGCGCGGCAATTGGATCGACTTGCTCAAGTTGCTCCGTCCACGCCAGTAAGCGGCAGCCAGCGCCGGTTTTACGCCGTCCAAGCGATGGGATGGCTTTCACAAATCTCCAAGGCACCAGAGCGATATCCGTTTTGGGATCTGAGCCAATTCGATCAGTCGATCGGACAAGTCGCCAACACGCCGCAGATTTCCGCGAGTACCTGTCAGACGCTTGGTAATTTAGGCACGCCGCACGCGCAGCAGCAGCTCGCGGACATCGCCAGCCAACATCAGTTGCCGCTAGAAATCCGCCAAGCCGCCGTCGCCGCGCTGGAAAGAGCGTTCGGGCAACAAGGCATATTGCTGAC
>JANMEB010000345.1:0-2720 GCA_031376585.1 Planctomycetota bacterium
GTGCCAAAAAGGTTGCTGAAGTTGTCTGTCCATAGCGTAGATGGGACGTCGACGATCGATTGGCCTGGATCCTCGAGTTTATCCAACCCCAAAACGGTCAGGCGACTCGGCGTTCGAGTCAGTAAACACCATGTCGCAGCGGTCTGGAAGCGAGAATCATCCTCGCGTGAACTCACGATCGAAAGCCACAGCCCCCAGCGGCGCGCGGCACCACGAACTACGGGCCGCAGATTGAAATGCCGGTTCGAAATGTGGACTGCCAGGACTCCGTTCTCGGCTAGATGCTTGAGGTATATCTCGAAGGCTTCCTCGGTCAATAAGTGGGTTGGAATGGCATCACTGCTGAACGCGTCGACCAATAAACAATCGAACCCTTGCGGCGATTCTCGCTCGAGCGAAAGCCGGGCATCGCCGAGACTAAATCGAATATTCTCGTGGGCTTCAGAATCGCTCAAGAACGTAAAATACTCGTCGGCCAAATGCAGGACCGCCGGATTGATTTCGTAAAAACGAATCGAATCGTTAGATCTCCCAAAAGCGGCGAGTGATCCGGTTCCCAGCCCAACCACGCCAATCTTGCGTGGTCCGGATGGCTGGCTCATCAACAGTCCAGCACCTGACGCATCGGTGTAATAGCTGACGGCCTTATTTTTGAAATCCGGTGAAAGCACTTGTTGACCATGCAAGATTTGTCCGTGGACCAACACTCGAACTTTGCGACCGTTCTCCTCGTATTCACGCACGCGCAGAACGCCGAAAAAATTCCTTTGCGCCGTCAATTGATCCTCAACATTGCCTCGGGCAAAAGTCCACAAAAGCCCACCCAGCGCCAGCACGCCGACAATCGAGACCGCCTGGATCCAACTTCGAATGGGTTCCGTGATTGGCAAATCGCGATCGCGAAAGTAGACCAACAGAGCCAGCGAGCAGCAAGCTAATGCGCCGATATGCAATTCGATGAACTTGGAAAACAATATCGGCGCAATCAACGCCACGAAAATTCCGCCCGCGGCACCACCGGCCGAAATCAGCATGTAAAACGAAGTTAACCGCGCGGGCTCTGGCTTGAGCCGCACTAATTCGCCGTGGCAAACCATGCAACAGACAAACATCGCGCCGAAATAAACGGCAATTTGTTGTTCGATTCGGGCTTTGGCTCCCAATTGCATCACGGCGCAAAGCAAGACCATCGCAACGACGAGCGCAATCGCGAAAAACCAGCGCGGATACCAACTCGGACCGGCGAACGCAATGATAAACGTCAACAAGTAAAGCGTTAGCGGCAAGACCCACAAGAACGGAATTGCAGCCACGTCAATGCAGACTTGATTGGTTGCGGCCAACAACAGCACTGATGCGCAAGCGGGAAGCGCGAACCACAGCCACCCCGCTCGGCTCGACGATTTTGCGATCGCGGATTTTTTTAGCGACTCTGGCGGCAAATCGCTTGTCGACTTTGAGACTACAAAAGCTGACGCGAGGCAAGCGACCGCAAACCCCGCGAATCCCCACGACCAGAGGCGTGCTTGAATGTCAACCGAATACTGCGGCTCCACCAAGAACGGGTAACTTATCAACCCCAGCAGTGAACCGACGTTGGATAACGAGTAAAGTCCATAAGGGGATCGGCCCGGATTGGCGCGACTAAACCATGCTTGTAAGAGTGGTCCGTTGGCGGACAGCAAAAAATAGGGCAACCCGACGCTAACCGCGAGCAACCCCAAAATTCGGACTGTTGGGTCTTCCGTTCCGCTTGGCTTCCAGTCGGTCGACGGCGCAATCGGCAACAAAAAAATCGCCCCGATCATCGCCGCGAAATGAATCAAGCATTGGTTGCGCAAGCTAAAATACTTGATCAGCAAATGGGCATAGGCGTAGCCGGCGAACAGCACGATTTGAAAGAACAACATGCACGTTGACCAAACCCCCGCCGTCCCGCCAAACCATGGCAGAATGTATTTTCCGATCAGCGGTTGGACTTGAAAGATCAGGAAGGAACTGACGAAAATCGCCACGGCAAACACCGCAAGCCCGCCGCTGGATCGCTTGTTAGTATCGTCCGTCATGATTTGCTCTTCTGATCCTTGATGGAGTTAAAGCTCGCAGGATTCTACTATGGCGTGACGGATTCTGCCCGCTCCTAGGGCCTAAATCGGACTTGACCGGCCAAATGCATATGCAATACAAATAGCAAGTTTTGGGTATCTTTGTGATGAGCGGCCGCCTGCTGTTCACGGCTTAACCGCCAAGCTTTCGGTCGCTAGGTCATTTCGCCGATTGATTACGCAAAGAGTCTTTTGCGCGCTTTGCAATTCAAGCATAAACTTCGAACCGATTGGAGACCATTATGAAAATTCGACAAGGTCGTCACGCGAGTTCATTGATTTGGTGCTGGATTTGGATGATCGGAATTACTTGCGCGATAAACCCCGACGCTACTTGGGCAGTTTCGCGAATTGCACAGGAACGAACAAAGGAAACAATTTCTGGCGTAAAGGTAGCTCCAGACAATGTCGTTGATCGCAAGTACGACGTGGGCGAATTGCTCAACCGGCTTAAGGTTGAGTTACCTGACGTCCAAAATCCTCGGGACGAATTCTTACGGCAATTATCTATCCGCGCCGAAATGGATGTTACGACAACTGACCCTTGGGCCAAGCAATCGTCATCGTTGTTGGATGGCGGAAACGTGAAATGGTTGGACCATTCGAGTTTTGGAC
>JANMEB010000560.1:0-7863 GCA_031376585.1 Planctomycetota bacterium
CCCCCCGGAACGGCGCCATCCTGACAAGCCAGTGCCGACGGCACTAATTGACTTGTGGACGTCAGATCGATCAACTTCCATTGGATTTGAGTGATTCCTTGTTGGCGGAAGTACGTCAAATTCGATTGGAGCCGTTCCAGTTCCATTGCGCGCTGGACGGCCTGAGGCCAAGGAACTTGATATTCGATCGGGTCGGTCCATCCCAATCGATGAAAGGCCAAAATTCGTTCGACATCCGAACCTGTTTGTCCTAAAGATCGACCGTGAGCGTCGGGCAGATAACTCGTGCAAGTGTTGCGAAACACGGTTGCGAAATCTAGCTGCAATGCGTCAACCGATTCGCGCGCCTCGATCAAAATGTCTGACTTGCTCCAATGTAAATAAGGAAGCTCCAAGTCGACTCGCTCGGAATTCCAATTCCCAATTTTAAATGCGTTCAGCAACGCTGAATAAAACTCGGGCCGGCAGTCGGGGTAGATCGCATGATCGCCAGAATGCACTCCCAAACCAAGTTTGACAGGTGCATGATGTTCCTGAGCGAGCGACAAGGCGAAACCATACGCGATCGAACAGAAAATGGCGTTGCGATTCGGCACAAACGTTGATTTCATCGACGCGTCTTCGTAATGTCCCAGAGGAACGGCGACATCCTGACATGTCAGTGCCGACGGCAGTAATTGAGTTGTGGACGTCAGATCGATCAACTTCCATTGGATTTGAGTGATTCCTTGTTGGCGGAAGTACGTCAAATTCGATTGGAGGCGTTCCAGTTCGATGCGGTGCTTTTGGCCGTAATCAAAACTTAGTCCGTGAACCAAAAATCCACGCGAAAGATAATGCAACAGCAGGGCAGTTGAATCCATTCCGCCGCTGAGACAAAGCACGACGTGATCTTGTTTTCGTGAGTTTGAACTGGACATGGTGCGAAAATGAATGTTCTGATTGAAGTCGTCCGCACGTGACTTGGCGAAACCCGATTCAGGAACGATAATCGATCCGCTTATTTTATCGGGAACGAACGGAGTCGCCATGGCGCGCAACGAACAACTTATTCGACAACACAAGATTCTGCAAATCTTGGAAGGGGTCCGTTTTGGCAAAACCATCGAGGAGTTGCTGCAAGAGGTCGTTGATGACCTGGGCCTCAGTTCGCTGCATCCGCGAACGCTGCGCCGCGATTTGGAAGCGTTGCAGGCCGCCGGGATCGACGTCGATGTCCACGACGAGGCACGCGGCAAAGTTTGGAAATTGGGGCCGCGACATAACTCCGATCATCGAATTACGGCGACCGCCTCCGAGTTAATTTCCTTATCGCTTGGACGACAGCTATTGCATCCGCTGGCAGGCACGCCGTTTTGGATGGGGATCGAATCGTTTTGGAACAAAGTCCGTGACGAGTTGCCGGCCACGGTCCTGGAGCATTACGAAAAGTTTTCACGTTCGCTGCGTGTCAGCGGCGTGCCCACCAAATCTTATGAGCGACATCATGGCAGCATCAAGACAGTCAATCGCGCCATCCTCGAGCATCGCGTCGTCGAAATCGTTTATGAGTCGTTGGACAAGCCGACTGCGGTTCGCAAGATCGAGCCGTACGCGATTGTCTTGTTTCAATCTAGTTTGTACGTCATTGCGGCCGACCACGACATTGTCGACGAAGATCCGGCGGCGCGCGTTCGAACTTGGAAGATCGATCGGTTTGAAAAAGCAACTATCTTGGACGAGTGGTTTAAGGTGCCGGAGAATTTGGATGTCGATCAATTCATGGCGCATAGTTTAGGCGTGTACTTTGGCCAAGACCCACAGCAATTCAAGATACGGCTTTCGCCCCAAGCCGCGCGGCTCGTGTTGGAGGATCCATGGCACGAGGACCAAGTGCTGACCAAACTCCCATCGGGCGAGTTTGAGATGGACATCAAAGCGATCAACGAAGTCGAAATTATTCAGCGCGTCTTGTCGATGGGTTCAGAAGCCGAGATACTTGAGCCCGCAAGCACCCGCGACGCCATGCGGAACATCGTCGCCAAACTCGCCGAAGTCTACGGTGAAAAGGTACTTGTACCAAATCTCAAAAGAATAAATATTGCGGCGCAAAAGTGAGCCCAGAACTTACTTCTCTGATTCAGCAAGTTCTGGATCGTCGGTTACGGAATCTTCTGAATCGCTATCCGATTGTTTCGAAATATCTGGCGGAGCGCGTAGCATTGAGCGATCCGGGCACCCAGCAATTGAACTCAAGAAACAGGCTCCGATCAAGACACTAGGAGCAATGGACAATTTTTTGATCATCGATAGTCCAGAAGACGAAGTTTATCACCAGCCGACATCGGGATTTCGATCATTCCGGCCACCCAAATTTTGTCTTACCAACGGATCGATCTCCATGGGGATGAATTTCGTCTCACCCCCAGCATAAACGAAATGGACGCCACCACCGGCGTGCCAACTACCAAAACTATAGGAAATAAACCGCTGCTGTTTGGCAGGAGCCGTGTAGATATTTCCTGGATAGCTGTGGTAATAGTTGAGCGGATGAATGGTCGACGCAAAGAATTCAGATTCATCTAAAGTTTGTCCAGGAATCGGAGGAGTTTCCGTGTATTCTCCTCGATCCATATCGGGACTGCCTACGGCCCAATGATCTGCGTCGGAGCCGGTAAACGCTGCATCGAAAACAACTTCGCCAATCATAACCGTGTTTGCTAGGCCATCGACAACGTCATCCATATTCACGACGGT
The DNA here is from genome assembly GCA_031376585.1 of Planctomycetota bacterium. Taxonomy (GTDB): domain Bacteria; phylum Planctomycetota; class Planctomycetia; order Pirellulales; family Pirellulaceae; genus JANMEB01. The sequence continues at coordinate 2,737 of JANMEB010000560.1, forward strand.
TTGGACGAGCGGCTCGGTTGGCACGAGGACACCGTTTCGGTTTGCTTCGGTTTGAGCCTTATTCGGATATGCAGTGGTTGGGACGAAATCGATGTACGCGTATTCCCCCTCGACGGGTGTCGCGCCATTCGGAACATAGTATCCAGCAGCGCAGGCCGCGTAACTACAAGTCATTCGATTAGAAATTACGGGGCTTCCCGAGTTTAGCGCAGGTGGAATCGGATCAGATGGGCATTTGAAAATCTTGAAAAGAAACTTGCACGCTGCGTTGTTTCCGGGATATAGGCCCGCATTCGTCCAATGGTTGTTTGCCGTGGGACTAGTCTCCTTTAACTTTACGCCATCGTAAATATTTGATTGCTCGATGTACGGCAGAATAAACGCGTGCCAACCGGATCCATGGCCAAATTTTGCCCCGGGCGGATATTTTTGGAAGACAGTGACGTAATTCGATACGGCAACTCCCATTTGGCGCAAATTATTCGAGCATGTCGTTCGCCGCGCGGCTTCGCGTACGCCTTGTACGGCTGGAATTAGAATTGACATCAGAATGCCGATGATCGAGATCACCACGAGAAGTTCGACCAACGTAAAACCGTTAGATCTTTTCACTCCCATGATTGCTCCTTGAAATCACGAACTGTCGATTGACGCTACAAAAAAAGCGATTGAAAAATCTCTCGCCGCACCGGGGTCGAGAAATCGGCACGACAAGTCAAAAAGGGTGGGTAGTTACAAATCAAATCGTACCCGGTTTTGTTTGAATGCCAAGTCAATTGAAGTTCAAAGCCGCCAACTTTCACGAATTCTTCATCAAATGGGGCCCTCGCTTGTCTTGCCAACGCTTAATTTCAAAGTTCGTTACTGTTGACGAAGCGGACTGACCCGTTTATCTCGACGTTTTTGTTTTGTGCGCCGAAGGTTTTAAAGAGAGAAAGCCTTCGCCGTTGGCTCCGGGTTAAACGAAAAACAGCCTCTTCATGGGGTAAACAGCAGCCGGGGAGCAGTTCGGTTAATGAAACGACGATATTTCGGCCAACGATTTCTTGGTGATCCGAGGTACGACGGCGTTTGGGGCGGGAAAGCCAGTGACCAAAATCAAAAACGGTCGTTCGTGCTTGGGTCGCCCAAGTATTCCGTTAAGGAATTTCATCGGGCTTGGGGTGTGCGTCAAAGTCACTAGCCCGCAATGGTGCAATGCGTTTATCAAAAACCCCGTCGCAATGCCGACCGATTCTTGAGCGTAATATTGCTTGATGGTTCGGCCGTCGGGAAGCTCATCGTGTGATTTGTAAAAGATTACGATCAAGTACGGAGCGACCTCCAAAAAAGGCTTGTGCTCGTCGGTGCCTAACGGCGCCAGTGCGGCCAACCATTCGGGTGGCGCAATCTGGTGATAAAATTCGTGTTCTTCTTGCTCGGCCGCGACGCGAATCTGACGTTTGATCTCGGGTGATTCGACGACCGCGAAATGCCACGGCTGCAAGTTCGCCCCATTGGGAGCCGTCCCGGCCGACAACAAACATGACTCGATGACTTCGCGCGGAACCAACTGATTCGAAAATTCACGCACGGTGCGTCGGCGACGAATGTCGGCGTAAAACTCTTTTGCGCGCTGGAGCATTTCGTCAGCGGAATAACGCCGATAATTCGGCAACGGATCGAAAAGAGGTTCGGGCATGGCGGATTCGATCAGATTTGAGATATCAGATTTCAGATTTGACGTCAAAATTTCGGATTTCAGATTTTATTGCGGACGGTGGACTGTCGGCGGCGATTCATGGTTCAATCAACCGCAACGGATTGAGGCGATGAAATCCGCTGCTCAAATGACTGCATTTGTGCCCAGAATCCGCGGAGTGGCTGAATATCGTTTGCCGAAAGCTGGACGTCAGCATAAGCGACTTGGCAGTACATCTCCGCCAATTGCCTTGCTCCTTGGCCCAGACGTTCAAGGTGAATCGCCACGCGCCGCGCGAACTCTATTGGAGTCTCATCAGTCTGGCGCGGAATTTTGGCTTCGCGAGCTAAGGATTCGAACGCGGCAAACGTATATTCCACCAACTCACTGGGAGAGCTCTTGGCTTTTTGGGGGTCCTCAAAGGGATTGCGAAAAGCGGCGAATCGTTGGTACTCCACTTGTTGTTTTGCCTTTGCCGCCAACGCTTCTGCAGACTCGGCAGGTTGCTTGCCTTGAAATAAGCGAGCTAAAAACAACCTAAGTGATTTGAAGAAATTGGTTAGGCCGTCGATGATCTCATTTCGGTAACGGACAAACAAAAAGACGCCGATCACCAAGGCAATGATCCAAATCAAAATCGAGATGATCGCCTTGACCGTGCTCATGATATTTTGCAACCAACTGGTCGACAGCGGTGGGTTGGGGTTCGGTGACGGCTGCGTTGTCCCGGATTTCGTTTTTTCGGACGGCGATGAATTTTGTTCCGCTGTTGACTGGTCGGGAGACTTCTCCGCCGGTCGGGTCTCGGTTGGCTGTGACGGGTTTGATTGCGATGAGTTGTTGGGCTGATTTGGGGAGTCCGATTTTTGGGGTTCGGAGTTTTTAGGTTCGCCGGAGTTTTTAGGCGGGACTTGTTTTGGCACGTTTGGCGGAGCTTCGTTTGACTTCGTCGAGTTGTCTTTCGGTTGAGTGCCTGGCGATGGCGAAGCTGGCTTGCCGACTTTCGATTTTTCCGTCGGCGAATTTGATGGAGAAGGTTGCTCGTTTGATTGAGCGGGTTTTGGACTTTTGCCGCCTGGTTGATTGCCGCCGGAACTAGAACCGGGATTGCCTTTGGGTAAATCGCCGACTTTGTCGCCGCCGGGGATTCCGCCCTTCCCCTGTTGATTGGACGCTGTGTTGCCTTGGCCTGCAGCACCACGCTCGGCCGGTTTGCCGTTGCCTCGTGGCCCTTCGACTTTGCCGCGTTCTGTCAACGGAGAGTTTTCGCCAGTTCGTTTGACGGTTTCAAACTTTGGAATCAACGACGAAAGTGACAACCCGGTGTTGGGCCACGGAATAAAAAGTACAACGCCTACCAGACCGATCGCGAAAATGGTCCCGACAACCAGCCAAGCTCGCGCGATCGAGTCGGGCATTTCTGTTCCACGCTGTTTCAAATAGCGAAACAGTCCGACCAAGCTAATAAACATCATCAAACCAAGTCCCGCAAACAGGTAGAGCGCGAACATTCGCAAACTGAAAGTGCGAGCCCGCTGGCTTGCTTCGATGAAGAGCTGCCCAAAGCCAAAGACGAAGAGCCCAGCGACGAAAAAGAAAAATGTCCATATACCGGGAGTGTTTTGTCGTTTGCGTTTCCAAACAAGCTCTTTCATCCAGCGGGAAACGGACGCTGTGGGTGCTTCCGCCCAATTTGGATTCGAGTCTGGCGGCTGTTCAGGCTCAATGGCATCGGCGAGCGAGATTTTCCCGCGCCAGACTTGCAAGAACTTGTCGCGGAAAATTTTCCAACGATCCAGCGCGACCGAGACGAGTCCTTGGCCGGTGACGTCGCGGCTTTCGTCGATAAATGTGCAATCCCAGGCGAGCTTGCTGGCCGCCCACCAAGTCAAAATGATGAGTACCCAATGCGGTCCGATTCCGGTATGGACAAAAACCGCGAGCATTAGCGCTGCAGCGAAAAACTGAGCCCGGAGAAATCCTTCGATGATCGATATCCGGCCGATCAGCACGATCGCAAACACGTACCAGCCAAAAACCCAATGGACGGCGAATTGGTAATTGTCGCGGTACAAAATCTCCACCAGGAAGAAGAACATGCTTCCGAGCATGAGCATGATCAGCGCCGGCGCGATGACCTCCAGCAAGATGTCGCGCAAACCCGATTGAAAACCGGGATTAGTTTTCTGGCGCATGGGCTCGTTCATCGGAATTGAAGCTTCGACACGGGTCAGCAACCAAATCGATTATCGCATGCCGTAAAACCCGGCCTAGTCCTACGATCGCGGGCCTTTAATTGGTGCAAATGGCTAGCCGCGAATCTCATTCACCAAACGGGGCAAGCCCGTTGGGGACTTGGGCCGCGTGGGGCACCGACGTCTAGCTTATGAATCTTGTGTTCCAACGAGACAAGCTCGTTGGGGACAGCAAGAACGAATGGATCAATCGTGCTGCGGTTATTTCTTCTTTTCCACCACGGTTGCCGATTTAATTTTCACGGGCGTTTTGGGGCGGTCGTTCGCCAAAGTTTCAACAGCTCCGATTTCTTTAACGACGGCCAAGCTTTTCGGATCGGCCGTTTTTCCAAATGCCGTGTACTTGCCGTCCAGATGAGTATGCCGGTCCAGGCAGATGAAAAACTGCGAGCCAGCGGAATTCGGATCGCCGCTACGGGCCATCGACAATACGCCGACTTCGTGCGGAGTCTTATTGAACTCAGCATCGATCTGAAAGCCAGGTCCCCCGGTTCCGGTTCCTTGCGGACAGCCACCTTGGATCATGAATCCGCTGATAATGCGGTGAAAAACCAAATCATTGTAAAACCCCGCGCGCGCCAGCCCAATCAGGTTGCGGCAATGATTGGGTGCCTGGTCGGCTAACAGCTCAAGCTGGATATCACCCAAGCTGGTCGAAAATTTGATTTCGTAAAGGTTATTTTTGAAATCGAGAGTTTTTGTATTTTCATCAACTTTTGGTTTGAAAGACATGTTTTTCCGATCGAAAGTTAAGTGCTTGGACAATACAAGAGGTTCAGTATCCGAAAGATTTTCTCCGCTACTAGTGCTAAGTCCAGATTCGGAATTGGGGATGGGAAAATTAGCCGTTTTGGCGCTAGCCCCAGTTTTTTGTGACGGAACCGTGGCTAGCGCCAAAACGCTAACCCAAATATCAAAAATTGACAAAGGACTAGTCTATAAAAACAACCTGCTATCGCGCGATAATGGGCTCAATCTGGGCACGCAACAGGCCAAGGGATTGGCGCAAACTGCGGACAAGTCCTTTGAAAATCGCGGGCCGCATCCACCAACTGCTGCGGCGAGTCGCTCAGCAGCAGTTCTTCGATGAATTTGCGGCGCCGCTCGCGGACGTCGTCTTGGGCGTTCAAAACGCTAGTTGGAACGAGCAACCCAAACACGAATGCCAGGGTTGCCAAGATATAAGAAAGG
>JANMEB010000391.1:0-3405 GCA_031376585.1 Planctomycetota bacterium
CACCCGGCCGCTTGGCCTTGTAGGGCGTTTCTGTTCGTAGGCTCACAGCGTTGCCTCCAGCTTTACGCCACGGCGTATCTGCGACCTTCGGACGGTCACACACGTTTCCGCCCTTGCTCTTGGCTAGTATTTGCATCACCAGTTGTCATAAAATGACTTTCAAGTAATGAGATTCACATACAGAGGACTTTCACCTCAAAAGTTCACGCCCACGCCGGGCGTACCCAATCACGTGCACCGAAGTCGCGGTCGGTGTTTTCTTGTGATGAAACGTCACCTTGCCGCGACTCGGTGACGTGTGCCGTTCGGCGGACTTCAAGAGCACCACACGATGACTGACTCGGAAACCGCACCGCAAGGTAGTCGCGATACAGCAGTAGCTGGTGGGACTTTTCTCTTTAGGGACCGTGTGGGTTGCTGCGCCCGGATCGTCGGTATCGTAACGGCTCTTGTTGTGCTCGGCGGCCCGACAGGACCCGCGCTCGGCCAACGCGCCGCGGAAGTGCTGCAAGCCAGCGCCGGCACTCGTATTGAGGCGTCACTGCGAGCAATCTTCGAGAAGGCGGGCGTTCGGGCAGCAGCGTGGTGCGTGGTCAAGAACGCCGAAGTGGCATCGCAAAACGGATTCGGTTTCGCGGACGCCGACAAGGCCCGTCCGGTGGATGCGGAGGCGACCGTATTTCGTGCTGCTTCGAACGGCAAGGTATTCGTCGCATTAGCCACGCTGTTGATCGAGGCGGAGGGCCGTCTGGACCTGCGAGCTGACGTGAACTCAATTCTCAAACACGCCAAACTTGCCGATAACTTCGACAGGCCCATAACATTGGATCACCTCCTCACGCACACCGGCGGGTTCGAGAACCGCTTCCTCGGCGGGCTGGCACCCTCGCCCGAATCGATAATACCGTTGAGTGAGTACCTCGCGACGCGGATGCCATCGCGTGTCGTTCCACCGGGGAAATGGATCTCGTATTCGAATCACGGCATGGCGCTGGCTGGACTGGTGGTGCAGGACGCGGCCAGCAAACCGTTCGATGATTTGGTTGACGCAATTATCTTCCAGCCACTCCATATGGAGCGATCGACTTTCAAACAGCCGCCCCCGGGGCCGATTCGCGCTTCGCTGGTGTGGGACGCGCGCGGCCAAGGGCCTTGGCTCAACCCCTATCCGGCCGGATCACTGGTTACGACGGCTGCGGACATGGGCCGGTTCATGCTCGCGTTACTTGGCGCGACGGGAGCAGACGGAACGCCGCTCATCTCCCAACATGTTCGCGAGCGTTTCCTTTCTCAACATTACACGGCCCATCCGGCGATGCCCGGTGTTGCTTACGGTTTCTTCGAGGGCTTCGCCAACGGCCACCGCACGCTGCACCACACCGGCGACGGCGGTAATCAGTCGCTCATTTGGTTGATGCCCGATTCGAACGCGGGAGTCTTCGTCGTGTACACCACGCCAGCCGCTGGGGACCCTGCCGAACCGCGTGCACAAGCGGCTGCGGCCGTCGCCGACTGGCTTTTTTCAGCAAAACCGTTCTCGCTACCCCCACCGCCACCGGACTTTGTTGTGCGGGCTGCGCGGTTCGTGGGTATCTACCGCCCAAACCAAATTGCACTGACGACATTGGAAAAGCTCGCCGCGTTGCCCGCGCAGATCCGTGTTACTGACCGCGGCAATGGTTCTTTGGGGCTGGCGCTTGGCTTGGGGGCTGAACCGGAAGTCTTTGTTGAAACGGAGCCGTTGCTCTTCCGCTCGGCAGACGGAGTTTATGTCGCGTTCGCCGAAGGCGTCGACGGAAGAATCATAGGTCTCACTGGGACTGCCGGGACGGTCGACGACCCGCTGAGCGCCACCCGGGTCCGTTGGTTAGATGACAGCCGGCTACATATCGGATTAATCGCGGCAGCGCTATTCGTCATTGCCATGCGATTGTTGGTTATGCTCGGCGCGCTGACCCTGGGCACTATGCGGATCGTGATGCATCGAAGAGTACCGAGCACAAAACCGGGATTCACGCCGGACGGGTGGGGATGGTGGTTATCGGGCATCTTCGCATTGTTGTGCATCACTGCACCTTTGGTCTCAGTGGCTTCAATCATCACAGTGGGTGGACCGATATTCCAGTTGCCCAAAGGTGTGTATGTCGGCTTGACGCTGCTTGCGCTCGCATCGCTTTCGGGAGTACTGCTGGTCCCACTCGCGGTGAGTGCCTGGGCGCACCGCGAAGGCACTCGCTGGCATCGCGTGCTCCTGTATGCGGTTGCGTTCGTCGGGGCCGGAACCATACCGTTCCTTTACTACTGGAACCTGTTAGGGTTCAATACGTGATGCTTGGCGGAGTTCTGAAACTGCATCCTCCAGCAACTGGCAAGGAGTCCAACGAACCAATGGAAGTAACCAATGGACTTCGAGGGCACGCCGAAATCGGGTAAGGGTGGCCATTGCTGGCCACCCTCCCCACACCACCTGACATGCGGGTCCGCATCAGGCGGTTCGACGGAGAAGTTTACGTTTGTCGGCGTGGTCGAAGCGGACGTGGCGGTGTTCGATCCTGGATGGTTCGACAACCGGCGCCATCAGCGGCTCGCCGATCAAACTCAAGGCTGGTTTCTCGATCGACGCCATCGCGGCACCATCCGGTCGGTTTGTTGAACCTGTGCTCTGCAAGCTTTCGTGGCCAGTACAATTCTGGTCCACGGACAAGCAGGGGTTCCCTCGCGTCAAGTCGATCGAAGGCTCTTCCTTGTTCTTCATCACTGTGTTTTTATAAAACGCCGTGCCCTTCCTGTCCCAAAAAAGGGGTCGGGTAGGCTCTGTAGAAAACTTTTAAAAAGCGATTGAACTTTGGGTGGTTGTGGAACGTATTAGTCGGGATGAGCGTGACAAGCAAATCTCCCAAAGCCGTCCTATTGTACGCACTGGTCGTGGCTCAGAAAGCATTTCCCAGCTATCGGCATAAGAACAGTCCCAAGAAGTTCACTCAGCAGCAGCTTTTTGCGTGCTTGGTCCTCAAAGCCTTTCTGCGGACGGACTATCGCGGAGTCATTGCGCACCTGAAAGACTGTCCTGATTTGCAGGAGACGATCGGCCTGTCGGTGGTCCCGCATTACACCACGATTCAGAAAGCGGCCCAGCGCTTGCTACTCTTGTCCCCGGTCCAAAAGTTGCTTGACCGAACGGTCCATCTGCAATTGCAAGGTCGCACGCACATCCCGATTGCCGCGATCGACTCCAGCGGCTTGGAAGCCACCAGCGCCAGCGCTTATTTCGTCAAGCGTCGTGCGACCGTCGATTCTCCCTGGAAAAAGATGGTTTACCACGACTATCCCAAGCTCGCCGTGGTCGCAGATGCGAGCGAGCATTTCGTCCTGGCCTTCCATGCCGGCAAAGGTCCGCGCCCCGAC
>JANMEB010000447.1:0-1118 GCA_031376585.1 Planctomycetota bacterium
TGAAACCATTGTAGGGACGTTCGGGTGGAGCCGTTTCCAACGATGAACATTTGGGGACTTCCCAACAGCCCTTGGCCTACCACCACGACCAGAATCCCGAGCGCGATTGCGGTTAGTACTATGATTTCGAGCTGGAATAAATTGAACCGCCAATAAGGCATCGCATCTGAGTTTTGCTTTCCACGCCATGCTAGAAGGAACAGCCAAGCGACGACGAACATCGCCGCGATCAAGTGAACTTGTGTCAGACCTATCATGAGCAGCATCCATTCAACACTCCACAGCGGTGAAAGCGCCATCGATCCCAAAATCAATGCAGCCAGAATAGCGACGGCCAGGATGACCCAAAACCGGACTGCTGGCCCGCGCAATGGCCCGTCAGCCCAAAGGATCCACCGGTTCTCTGGCACGTTCATGATCGAGACGACATTAGCCGCTTCAACAGGCAGGGAAACGCGCTCGGCTCGGACAAGCGGCTTGAGAGGTTCTGCGATTTGCCACGCAATAGTTACCATCTGCCGTCCGCGTTGCACTGGGATTATCAACTTCGATTGATCGCGTCGCACGGGCGTTGCCTTATTTTCGACATTGAGCGAAGTAATTTCCGCATCAGGATTCAACTCAAGTGCGAAGTCCCCGCCGAGGCTACTTTCCACGTCGAGCGTAAGTTCGGTTGTGCGCAGGCGATCGCCGATCGAGGTTGAATGTTGCACATGGCGCACCGTGACCGAAGCTCCGCTCACGGCCTTGGGTTGGCTAAACGCAAGCGACACGCTTTCGCCCGGCCAAGGATTCCAAGTCGGAATAAGCTTCTTTTCATCCGGTTCATAAATCGGAGACAATTTATCTTTTTCAAATGTAATGTTCCAAACTGGCGAAGTCACCAGAAGCCAACGCTCGACCCATTGTTCAGTCTGAGCTGCATTCAATTCAATCTTTTCCGTGATCGGCAATTCGCTTTCCCAAAGAAAAGTATTCTCGCTGGCAGCAAGTCGAACTTCAACCGATCCGCCTTCGACAACCACGTTGGATGAAATTACTTTTTCGCCTGGCAACAACGGAACTTTGAGGGAAACCGCTTTGCCAGGAGCGGACAGTCGCGAAACGACGTTGTGGAC
>JANMEB010000450.1:0-3665 GCA_031376585.1 Planctomycetota bacterium
CGAGCGTCGCTCGGCATTCGTCGGGACAACTTTAATCGCGTCTCGACAACTCCAATCGGCGCGGAATTCCGATACTCAATCGAGCCGAGGGCATTGAGCGCTATTGTTGCTAATTCTTCGGAATACTGGCGCCGAGCGTATTCCGTTCTTTGCGGCTGGCTGTAATTCATCCAATGTTGATCGCCACTGGTCCCTTGCGACATGATTGCTAGTAACCGCTCCGATTGCTTAGGCGCGGGCGTAGGCTGCAAACGCTCTTCGACAATTTGAGCAAACTCCCCAAAATAATCTGCGGAAAATCCTTCGCCTGCTCCGAAGTAGTGCATCGAATAATTCGCGAACAAGCACATCGGTCGACCCTCGCGAGTTTGCACGCTGATTAAACTAAGCTGGCTATCGACAGGTCCAGCAGGACCGATGTATTCCGGATTCTGATAACCCGGATGCATCATGGCTCGGACGGTTGTCTGACCGAACGGGTCGGTCGCAAATGCGGAAGGATGCTTCAACCATCGTCGGCAATGCGTGTGCTCAGGTGCGTCGATGACCGTCCAGCCGATGCGTGCGGTGCGCAGGTTGGATGCCGCAGTAATAATCCCTTGACTCACTTGGTCTATTAACTGGTCGGTGTAGGCGTGATCCTTGCGAGTTCCTAAACAGAAGTCCATTACGCTGGGTGCCGAATGAGTGTGAGTGGCCGCGATCAGGATGTTTCCAGGGGCGATTCCCGAGGACTTGGAGGCCTGTCGTTTGATCGCATCGCACACGTCACGCGGAATCATGCACGAGTCCACGACCGCCAAGACAATCGTCTGCTTGGTGTCCGATAGAGCTAAGCATCTCGCATGGAGAGGATCATCGACCCGGCTCGATGATTGCTCGAGAAAGCCCCCGTTTCGAATCGCCGGTAAAACCCGCGGGCTGATATCGACCACCGCACAACCGGCCTGGAATTCGTCTGCCGAAAGCCGCGTCAATCCGACCAATGCGATCGAAACGACCAGAGCTAGTGTCTTACCATTGAGCACGCGACGTCCTTTGAAGGGAACGCGATTATCGAGCGTATTTCCTATCGCTCACTGAAGGCAATAACGTAGACGATAAACTTGGACACCGTGACACGTCGAATTTATCGCCAATGATTTCTATCCGGAACTTGAGGGCAAACAGTTCGTTGAAATACGGCCCAATACAAGCACGCCGCACAAGTTTTGACGTTGCGCATTTCCCGTAACCTCAACCCGAATCGTCAGTGGGGGAACGTCTTACGGCGTGTCGGCAAACTTTCATTTTACCTCGTTGACGCATCGGGCTGCGATTTAGACTCAATTCAGTTTCGATGGTGGAATTCCATCATCCTGCCTGGTGCAAATTTACTAGTCTTTGAGAATGAAGGTAACTTTCAGTTCAACTCGATACTCGGTGATCTTACCTTTCTCAACCACGACGTCTTGGCTTGCGATCCAAGCACCTTTGACGTTATCCAACGTCTTCGACGCGCGTTTTATTCCCTCGGACACTGCGTCGTCAAAACTCTTCTTGGACGACGATTTAAGTTCAGTAATACGAGCAACGGACATCGGTATTTCCTTTCAATTAGGTTGATCAAGAGTTGTTCGATGAATCTTAGCGAAAGCAGATTTGGTTCGACAGAGGCCCAAGCTGGGCCAAAAAAAACCCGTCGCCAAATAAGCAGACGGGTCCATTGGTTAGCAATCAAGTCGCAGTCGACACGATCGGCAATTAACCTACCATGTCTTTCAAAGCCTTCAGTGGTTTGATTTTTACGACGTTTCGAGCTGGTTTGGCCTTGAAGGTCACTTCTTCCTTGGTGAACGGATTAATGCCGCGACGTTCTTTTGTCGCCGGACGGTGCTTGACGGTAATCTTGCACATTCCGGGAATCGCGAACATGCCTGGTCCTTTTTTGCCGACCGAGTTTTTGATCTGGGTGTTCAACGAATCAAAGACTGCCGAAACATCTTTCTTGCTCAAGCCAGTCGACTCGGCGATGTTGGTCACAATCTCTGTCTTCGATGGAGCCTTTGCGTTTTCTTTTTTTGCCATCCGGTACATCCTCGCAGTTATTCGAAAATCAGTTAGTAAAATCATTTTCCGCAACGCGGTACGGTTGAAAAGTAAACTTTGCGGCCCAAAATAAAAAGCGGACTTAGGGCAAAAATCGCGGAAAATTGACTGTTTTTGCCAAAATAGCCTAAAAATTCCGGCAATATCGCCACGAAACTGCCAAAACGCGCCCAATTTCCCAGCTTTTTCGGTTTTTTTGCCGGGTGAAGCCCATCGAGTTTTTGGGTGAAAATGCGCTGCGACGATCACGCGGCACGGATGTGAATGTGGTCGTCACGACGTTGAAAGTTCACGGCTTCGCGAACTTCGTATGTCTGCCGCGCACCATTGCGAAAATAAATTCTCGCCGCGACTTCGCCCAGCAGACCCAAGCTAAAAAATTGGGTGCCGAGCATCAATGACACAACGGAAAGCATGAGCAACGGATTGCCCGTCATGTCGATCGCAGAAATTACCTTCATCGCAATCGAAGCTCCTAGGGAAAGCGCGGCAACCGCGAAACACAAGAAGCCGATCATGCCGAAAAGCTTCATCGGGCTCGCGAAGTATTTTTGCATGTAACGGACCGTGATCAAGTCCAAGATCACGCGCAGCGTTCGCCCAATGCCGTATTTCGTTTTTCCGAATCGTCGCGGGCGGTGATTCGTTTCGATTTCGATGCAGCGCGCGCCAAGCTGATGTGCAAGTATTGGAATAAATCGATGCATTTCTCCGTAGAGTTCGAGCTGCTGCGCAATTTCGGTGCGGATGGCTTTCAGAGTGCAACCCAGATCGCGGATGGGAAAACCGGTGGCCCGCGAGATTAGCGAATTCGCAATGCGCGACGGAAGTTTTCGACTCAGCCACGCATCTTGGCGATGCCGACGCCAGCCGTGAACCAAATCATAACCTTCGTCCAACACATCCAGCAGCATTGGGATATCGCGAGGGTCGTTTTGCAAGTCACCGTCGATCGTGACAATCGATTCACCTGCGGCGTTCTGAATTCCAGCGTGCATCGCCGCCGTCTGTCCAAAGTTTCGGCGCAGCAGCAAAAGCTTTATTCGAGGATCACGCCGCGCGAATTCGCGCATCGCATTTTGCGAACCGTCGGTTGACCCATCATCAATCCAAATGATCTCAAACGATCGGGATTGTTGCTCCATCGCGGCGACTAGCTCCGTATACAGAGACTCGATGTTTTCGATCTCGTTGTAAACCGGAACGATCACGCTGACGTCGACCGTCATTAGCCCGCCCTTTTTGGAGTACTAGTTTTCGCAAAGCGACATTCGTTTGCGCGGCGAGAGTCTAGAAAATAGGCGGCGCGGGCCACAACCCCAGTCGGGCCGTGCCGCCGCTAGCAAGTCAATATCGCCCTGAGAAATTGTTCGACTTGTTGGCGGCCGTTCCTTTCCGATACAGTCCGCCACTTCGTTCCCATAGCCTCGGATCTAAAAGCGTGAGCCAAAGCCACGACAGTCTGGTGTCCAGCTCGAGTCGCCCGTTGAGGCTGCGGATGCGTTCTGATTTAATCTGTGATCGGCAGACATATCAAGGCCGCGACTATTGGATGATCAAGGATCCGATGGCGCTCA
>JANMEB010000455.1:0-1496 GCA_031376585.1 Planctomycetota bacterium
CGAAAAATTCTAAGGGGTCAGGAGTCATTGATGGAAAGTGCAAGGCGGACGCATGCTTTTTAATGTATGATCACCGACGCACAAAGCGGAGTGGCCAGCCGTGCTTTTGACTCGCGCCGAATAACGGTCGCGGAGACGGACTTGGGTCACGCGGGTTGTGTTTCGGTAAGTGCGACTTATGAATGATGGCACACTCGGCGACAGCAATGGAGAAGGAGGAGCTAAACGCAGGATGGGAATCGAATAACGTAACGAGGCAATTCGTCGTGCACTGAAAGCCGCTGGCATTTCGGTTCGGCTTGACGGTGGTGAGTTTGGCTGGTAATTATTTCCGCCCCAAAAAATCACTCGCCGCTTTAGTTGGTTTGCAGATGTCCAAGCTGAGCCGGTTCACTCGATTCGCGGCACTAGCGACGATAGGATTGTTGCTAGCGTCTCCAGTTCATGCGCAGCGCATCCGAATTCCCGATGCTCAGTTTCCGTACTCGCCGCCACCCACGTCGACGCTGCCGCAATATGGCCCGACACCCATCATTCAATCGCCGACGCTAATTCCTGGCAACCCATCTGTCATCACGCCGCCGCAAATGCAATTGCCGCCAATCGTAGCCCCTTCGACCACATTTCCGGGGACAGGATTCGACGCATACGGCGGTGTTGGTCCTTCGCAAGCGACGACGTGGCCTCCGGCAACGGCAGGCAGCGGTGCGATGATCTATCCGCCTGCGAATTCTTATCCGTGGCTTGGAACTGATGGAAGCATTAATGCATCACCCCCTCCGGTTTTTCCGCCAGCGAACGCTTCTCCCAATGTCTACGGTCCGGCATTCGGAACGCCAGGCAATCCATATCTAGGCGAGGCGCCAGCGTCGGGTGCTTGGCCGAACAACAGCGCCGCATGGCCCAACCAAGCGTGGTCGCGACTTAGCAATGAATGGCTCCCCCGATTGATAGAACATCCACGAGTTCGCCACACCTACCTATACGGCGACGTTGGCAAAAACGGCGATGACTTGGCCATCAACGACATCGAACTAGCCACTACCCTTACATTTCCCGGCTGTTGCCTCGGTAGACAACCCTTGAGAGTTTCACCTGGATTTATATTTTCACTATGGGACGGACCGAACACTGCTTTTACCGGAGCAGATCTGCCTGCCGAGGCGTACAGTGCGTTTCTCGCGTTCGATTACATTACCGCCCTCAATCAACCGATGGGCGCGGAACTCAATTTTACGGTTGGCGTGTATTCGGACTTCAATCACCTTACAACGGACAGTTTGAGATTCACTGGCGTTGCATTGGGCTTTGTTCGCTTGAGTAACACAACCACATTTAAGTTTGGTGCGGAGTATCTTGATCGGCTTGATATCAAGCTATTGCCTGCGTTTGGTTTTTTCATGATGCCAAATGCGGACTTGAAACTCGACTTGTTTTTTCCGCGTCCGAAGATTGCACACCGAATTCCTAATAGCGTAAACCTCGAAGCTTGGGCA
>JANMEB010000471.1:0-1275 GCA_031376585.1 Planctomycetota bacterium
CATCGGTCGATGACGAACATGCCGCCGGTCAATGCCCAATCGAAGCCGCGATGGCCAAGCTGCCAGCGATTGCTTACAAAGTTGGCGACGAATCCGCTTGCTGTGCGAATTCCGCCGCAGCGATGGCGAAAACAACCGGCAAACCAATCCAGTACTTTGTCGCTGAAAAATCCTATGACAGCGAGCAGACCGCGTTTACATCTTTGGTTGAGCAAACCGAAAAATTTGTTAGCGACTTCACGACCCCATGTAAGTGCGAAGTCAGTGGCGTAACCAAGATCGCTGGTAAGTCTTGCGACTGCCCAGTGAAGACGGAAGAAACCACCGCTTTGGTCAAGACGGCAACCGACGCAGTTGCGATGACTTACGTTGTCGGCAAAGAATCTTGCAATTGCCCGGTTCAAGCCAAAGAACTTGCTTCGAAATCCGGCGAGAAAACGACTTATGTCGTCAACGGCGAAAAGACCGAATGCGAAATGACCGCTCGTTTGAACTTGGCTCGCGCCAAGTACAAAGCGGCAGTCGAAGCATTAGTCAAAGTGGAACAACCCACCGCCAAGATCAACTAGTTGCTTCGACCAAATTGGTCGTTTTCAACTTGATCCAATACGATAAACTAAACGTCGCGGCCCGCTGATTGAAATCGGCGGGCCGTGCTTTTTTTAATTGCACGGCCTCTTAACGGTTATGAACGATCAACTTTCGCCTCCACGGCTGTCCGAATTCTCACCAACCGAGCGCCGACTGATTCGAAGACTGTCAACGCCCGAGCGAGTACAGAAGTTTCTAAACGATCTGCCGTACAACGCTGAAAAAAAACCCGTGGGCGAGACGCAGCGGAGCTTTCGCGGTGTGCTGCGACATGGCACAGCGCATTGCCTGGAAGCTGCTTTGTCGGCGGCAGTGATTTTGGAACAGCACGGCTTTCCGCCCCTTCTAATCAGCTTTGAATCGATCTGCAAATTGGATCATGTGATTTTCGTCTATCAACGGCGCGGTCGCTGGGGTTCGATCGCACGTTCGCGCGATCCGGGGCTTCACGGGCGTAAACCCGTTTTCAAAACGGCCCGGGCACTGGCGCTAAGCTACTGCGATCCCTATATCGATCACGAAGGCTGCGTCAAAGCGTTCGCCGTCGTCGATTTGAACCACGAACTGCCGAACTATGATTGGCGGCGCTCGGACACGAACATGTGGAAAGTCGAAAAGATGTTGATCGACTATCCGCACAACAAACTCCCCATCGACGGGGAACGCCGCAAGCGTCTCAAGGCT
>JANMEB010000475.1:0-6964 GCA_031376585.1 Planctomycetota bacterium
TCTCGGGCTTCATTTGCGACTATCGCCATCGCGGCAAAGGCTATGGTCACCCCGCACCAATGCAAGACGCACAGCGGGCGATTCGGATCGTGCGTTCCCGCGCAGAGGAATTCCGGATTGATCCCGCTCGGATCGGTGTGATCGGATTTTCGGCCGGAGGACATTTGGCGTCCACCGTTGCGACTCAATTCGATGCGGGAATCGCCGATGATCCCGATCCCATTCGACGCGTTTCCTGCCGACCTGATTTCGCAATACTTTGCTATCCCGTGATCGCGCTGGGCGAGAAATTCACGCATCTGGGCTCGCAGGAAAATTTGTTGGGCAAGGATGCCGACCCAAAGTTGATTGAGCAACTTTCGAACGAAAAACAGGTCACGAACAACAACCCGCCGACGTTTCTCTGGCACACTGCGGAGGACCCCGTGGTTGCCGTTGAAAACAGTTTGCAGTTTTTTAGCGCCCTACAGAAAGCGGGAGTTCCCGCCGAACTTCACATCTACGAAAAGGGTCGGCATGGATTGGGATTGGCCCTAGATTCCCCTGGCGCCGCCAATTGGACCCGAGAGTTGATTGACTGGCTGCAGCAAAGAAGGTTGCTGGAATCGTCAGCGACTGCGAAATGAGTTTTGCGGAATTTGCTTGCGCGTTCTTTGAAGTTGCGCTCGCATCGTTCAAGAGAGCTTCACTGAGTTCTTTACCCCAACGGGGTTGAAGCTCAAAGCCCTGGGTCGCGCAGCGCACCCAGGGTTGGAACGTGCCCCGGCAAAGTCTACCCTGAAGGGGTTGCATCGCCGATCCCGCCCCCGATTAAACCCCTTTGGGGTATGGTGAAATGATGACCCGTAACCCAGGTTAGCTTCCCGACGAGTCGTGAAGCAAACCTGGGCTTTGAGATTGAACCGCGTTGCGGTAAAGCGTGTGAACGATAACGACATTGAGTTTGGGATCGTCGAAATGCGCAACTTCAAAACTGGTGCTTCGGGTTACGATGAGGGTTGAAATCGATTCAAGGAACATTGAACGCCATGCGACAGATTTGGATTCCCAAAGCGGGACCACCCGAAGTCCTAGAAATTCGCGAAGCTCCGGACCCACAACCGAAACGTGGCGAGATCCGCATTCGTGTTCAAGCGGCCGGAGTGAACTTTGCCGATATCGTCGGTCGCCTGGGAATTTATCCCGATTTGCCTCCCATGCCTGTGGTCGTTGGGTACGAAGTGGCGGGCCGGGTGGATCGCGTTGGCGAAGGGGTTGATTCTGTCTGGCAGGATCGCGACGTACTCGCGCTTACGAGATTTGGCGGCTACAGCGATGTGATCTGCGTTCCAGAAGCACAAGTCGCACAGCGACCAGTTGGAATGTCGGCCGAGACCGGTGCCGCGCTGCCGGTCAATTACCTGACGGCATATCAACTAGTCTGCGTGATGGGTGGGCTCCGTTCGGGCGAAACCATGCTGGTGCATTCCGCCGGCGGCGGTGTGGGCATTGCCGCGATTCAATTAGCCAGACATCTCGGAGCCAACGTAATCGGCACCGCCTCGGCGCGAAAACACGAGTATCTGAAACAGCTTGGAGTCGGACATTGCATTGACTATCGCACCGAAGACTTCGAGCAACGCGTTCGCGAAATTACGCACGGTGCTGGCGTCGAACTTGTCCTTGACGCGGTCGGCGGCAATTCATTCAAAAAAAGTTTTCGGGTTCTGTCTGCGACGGGTCGCTTGGGCATGTTTGGAATATCTTCGGCGGCCACTGGCAAAACGAGGAACCGCTGGTCGCTCCTCAAAATGGCGGCTTCGATGCCTTGGTTCCAATTCACACCGCCGGCACTGATCAACCAGAACAAAGGTGTATTCGGTGTGAATCTCGGCCACCTTTGGAATGAGATGCCGCGCGTGAGACGTTGGCTGGAGACGCTGCTGAACCTTTACCAAGAAGGAATCGTTCAGCCCGTGGTTGACGCCAAATTTTCTTTTGAAAATGCGGCACAGGCTCACCATTACCTTCAGGACCGGAAGAACATTGGCAAAGTCCTTTTGATCCCAGGTAATTAGCTGCGATAGACCGATCGTTCCTTCCGAATCCGGGCTATTTCTGCGACGAATCTTCCCGCTTGTTGTGATCCGATCGAACGGCATTCGTAAGCGCCAAAAACAAAAACGGCTTATCCGATTGAAGCGTGCGCGGCTCTTACGCCAAAGGCGTTGAATCGCAGAGCCGGGGGTTCGTTTCGTTCCGGTTCAACGGAACGAAATGTACCCCCGGAACACGGTTCGAATCTATATCTTTACGCCAACGGCGTTACATCAACTGCAGTTTGATCGGTTCCAACGTCTCGAATGTCCGATATAACGCCGTTGGCGTAAAGATTTTCTTCGTATACTCAACCCAGGGTGCGCTCGCAAAACCTCGCGACTCTGGGCTTTGAGATTTAACGCCGTTGGCGCAAAAATCCAACGATATAAACCGATAAGTGACATCCATTGGAGACTTCTCGCGAAACTAAGGATTCAACGATTCATCAATCGCGCACACTTAAGCCGATGAGCCACAAAAACTATTTGGGAGACAACCGATTTGGATCGGTTTGATCGGCTTTTGCCGTCGCAGATAACAAGGCGAGCACCGCCCAGCCCGTGGCTGTTGCCGAAATGAATTGATCGACGCCATGGGGAAATCCGCTTTCAAAATACTCTTGAAACGGTTTGCTGTGACTGACCACGTGCCAAGAACCGTCCTCGTTCTGCGTGTTGATCAGGAAACGAATTCCGCGTTGATAAATCGGGTCGTCGACCGCCAAATGAGAGGATCGATTCAACGCGACCAAGACGGTCCCGGTGGCATACGCGTCACTGGCCATTTCCGAATTCTGAGACCAACCACCGTCATCGCGTTGTTTCGCAATCAACTCAGTGGCCTTGTCGCTAATCAGGTTCGGTGCGATATCGGCGTACTGCATCGAAAGCAACCGAAACACCTCATCCTCCGTGTCGCGGGCCGCAGCCGACAACAACCATTGCTTGACTTGGCTTTTCCGCTGAACGATGCGCGTTTGTTGTTCGGGAGTGCCAAATTGATTCAAGCTTATCAACGCGACATAGGTTGCGGAAAAATCACTTGCTTCCGAGGGAGGTCGATTGCTGGAACTTGACCAGTGATCTTGGTTCGACTGATATTGCAATAAGTATTCAGCGACTGCTGTCGTGACCGCGTCGGCTGGCCAATCTCCAGCTTTCAATGTCAACGCCGCATATCCGGCCGTATCGACTTGGCCCCCTTGCCCTTTCCCCTCACGGTAATTGGCAAGTCCTTCCTCCAGATACTCGTGCGTATGGCTTATTTGCCGTTGTAAGTTTTCCAAGTCAATTTCAAATCCTTGTTCACGAGCTTGGGCCAACGCCATCACGGGAAGTGCTTGGCCGTGGCACGTAAAACACGCTCGGTCACCGGCCGTTTGAGCTGATGTCTTTTCCAGCAAGCTCAGCGAACGGCGAATCGCCGATTCGATTTGTCGCGATGTTCCTTCAGCGTCCTGTTCCTGTGAAAATCCCACCGCCGGCAGAACCAGCCAAGCCATGATGGCCGCGAGAACCGAGAACTTTTCGAACCAATTCAGTTTGACCATCGGTCTTCTCGTAGCAACATTTTGTACATCGATAGTCTACGCGACCAAGTCACGTGACAAGAGCCACGGTGATCGGGATTGAGCGCCGGGCAATTCAAACCGCCACGTCGTTACGACCAGATATCCGAAGTGCAATCGCCGCCGGAAAAGCGGATTTCGTGGGCTCGCGCGGGTCCGCCCGGTTCCTGGCCGAAATCGACGAAGAACTTCTCGTTCAGCTTCAAAACTCCCCGGTCCGTTTCGCAGTCCAGCTGCAGCAAATATGAGCCTTGCTTGGCCATCTCAGGATAAAACTGATTATCCCAGGGACTGTACAGCGAATTGGTGACGTACAACCGGCGGCCATCCATACTGAGTTGCAGCATTTGCGGGCCACCACCCAAACGCTTGCCGCGCAGCTCGGGGGCTTTTCCGATCACGCCCCCCAACCAGAATTGGCCTGTGAGTTCCGGATTCGTGCAGATTCCGAAGCGCGGACATCGCCCTGGGCTTCCGCATTTGGTTCGTTTGGAGATTTGAGCATCGCCGCAACGCGGCGCGAAGCGATCGCCAAGGGCAACGCGATGGATTCAAGGGCCGCATTGAAACAAAGCTCTGAAAAGGGGAGACACGAAGTCGCTGGTCCGGTTCTCGTAACAATTTGCCCGATTGAGCGCCGCGTTTGTTTACAAATCAACTTTATTTCTGTGGCGCGGGAATTGCTATTGAGTCGCTGGGATGAGCGTCGAGGACGGCTTGGGCACGTTCGATGATCCCGCGCTGCAAGTTGATGCGAGTGACGAGCCACAACCCGATGATGAAAAAGACCAACAAGTTAACGATCGCCAGTCGGGCGCTCCCGGTCAACGCAACGATCAATCCAAAAAAGAAGGTCCCAAAAAAACTGGTGGCTTTCCCCGACAGGTTGAAGAATCCGAAATAACGAGCCTCCTGGCCTTGGGGCACAAGCATGCTCATGATGGCTCGACTGACGGATTGAGTCCCCCCCAAAACCAACGCCACGCCTGCCGCCAACGTCCAAAACGCCAGCTTGCTATGAACGAACCAAGCCGATGTCAGCAGGACAATCCACATCAGCAAACACAAGATCAATGTTTGCTTTCGCCCGAATCGATCGGACAGCGATCCGACCAGGATTGCTCCAGGCATCGCGATGAATTGCACCAATAAGATCACGCCAGCCAACTCTTGGTTCGTGAAATTCAACTCGTGCAGGGCAAAGGTCGGCGTCTGGCTAATCACCGTCTGCACGCCGTCGTTGTAAAACAGATAGGCGATCAGGAACAGCATTAGCGTACGATACCCGACCAAGTGCTTGAGCGTCTGACCAATGTCGCGAAAGACAAACGCGACCGCCGATTGACGCCCCGATTGTGGCTTGCCGCGCGGACGATCGCGCAGCGAGACGACCGTTGGAATCGAGAAACCCAACCACCAAGCTCCGGTGAAGAAAATACAAATCCGCAGCAACGTTGGTTCATCACCCAGGCCCCACGATTGACCGTTTTGGAGCAGCACAATGGCCAAGACCAAGGCGATGCCTCCTCCCAGGTAGCCCAGCGCCATGCCCAATGCCGAAACGCGATTCAACTCGTGCTCGGCGGCGACTTCGGGAAGAAACCCGTTATAGAAAGTTAGCGAAAGTTCCAGCCCCAGCGTGGCCAGCACAAAACACGCGACGATCAACCAGGGCTGACTAGGCGGCACGAGAGCCATCGCCATGCAAGCTCCGGCCCCGCTCAAAGCCGACAGCGCGAATCCGAAACGCTTGGCACCCCACAGATCGGCGGCGGCGCCCAATATTGGCGACAGGATCCCACCGGCCAGCATCGCTCCCGCCACGCTCCAAGCCCAGACCACAGCGCCGGTTGTGCCCCAAGTTTCTTTCGGAAATACGATTCGCTGTACGTAGACCACCAGCACCGAAATCATTAAGGTCGTGTAAGCACTGTTGGCCCAATCGTACAAGCACCAGGCCAGCACGGTGCGGCGCCAAATCGATTTGGGATTTTGCGACGCTGCCATGGTGTCCTTTTAGAGTTAATTCGTGCCAAGGTTACCGTAGATTCTAATCGCGCGTTCCTCACGGCGCGAGATGGCGCGGCGAAATTATCAGCCGACACGCGCTAGCGTGCGGTTGTTTGCGTCGCCGATGGAGTGTCGAATAGTAGGGTTGGAGCACCGCCCGTGCGCCTGAAGAAACCGGGGCTAGCGCCCAGCGGCTGAGGGATTGAAAGCCGATGGTTTGGGCACGGCGGGCGGAATGCATTCGAGCGAACATTGGAATCACACGGACACAATATGAACTACTTTCAAAACAAAACGCTGCTGGTGCCGCTCGATTTTTCGGAGCAAGCCACCAAGGCGGTCGATGTAGCGTTGGAACTGGCCGACCCATCGACGACGATCCACGTGGTCCACGTGGTTGAGCCCACGCCAGCTTGGATCACGGTTGATCCGGCCGTACCGATCCCGCCACAATTCGATCAGCAGCTTTACGAATGGGCCAAAGAAAAAATGAACCAGATGTTCGGTGGCCGTGCTGATCGCCGAGTCCAAACCCATTGCGTGCTGGGCGACCCGAGCACCGAGATTCTTGGTTTGGCCAAACAATTGTCGGTTAACTTGATTGTCATGCCGTCGCACGGGCGCAAAGGTTTGAACAGACTATTTTTAGGATCGGTTGCCGAGCGAGTCCTGCGCGGGTCACACTGTCCGGTACTGATCTTGCGCGATTAGCGGATGGAAGTTTTTTGATTGACGCTGGGTTGGCACTTGGACTGAACGCATGGTTACAAAAGACGGCAAGCTGCCGGTTCGCACGAAGCTGCTTTTTAGCACGGGCGATTTGACTAGTAGTCTGACGCTGGCGATTCAGACTTTCTTTCAGCTTTACTTTTTGACCGATGTCGCTCGGCTGAATCCGTCGACGGTCGGTTGGATTCTTGGCATTACGCGGTTGTGGGATGCGGTCAACGATCCAATCGTGGGATTACTTTCCGATCGGATCTCATCGCGATTCGGTCGGCGGCGAGTGCTGTTAATTTTCGGATCGATTCCCTTGGGGCTGTTCTTTGCGTTGTGTTGGATTGTGCCCCCCTGGGGTGCGACCGGATTGGCCTTGTACTACGCATTAATCATCATCGGGTTCGACACCGCGTTTACGCTGGTTCACGTCGGATACAACTCGCTGACCCCTTCAATGACGTACGACTACGACGAACGGAGCAGTTTGAACGGGTATCGCATGGCGTATTCGCTGGGGGGAACGCTGGCAGCGGTGATTTTCGCGACGGTTTTGGCGGAATTCATCGATTCAGAAGCGGTTCGATTTGC
>JANMEB010000570.1:0-1011 GCA_031376585.1 Planctomycetota bacterium
ATCAGCAGATACGACAATGGTTGCCCGTGGCTCTCCATTTTCCACCAACAGCAGACCCCGCTCATTGGACGCCAGCCCCACATCCAGAGGCAACGAATGCAATCTGTCGCCGCGCGTTGGCTGCTGTCCCGGCAGCACACCAACGAAGCCCAACAGCGAAATCAGTAACACCGATATTCTAAAACGTAACATGTGAACGCCCCCGACTTGCAAAGTATTTGATGTGGCCGATTTCATCCCTAATTGCACTCGCTTCATCGCTACAGTATCAAAATCCATGACCTGCGTGAATTGACCAGCATTACACTTTGATTCTGTTCGTCAACGGACTACGCAGACCAACATGCCGATCCTATGCTGGCTGCAACCGGAAATCCGGGCCGTGGCAGGATTCACCGATATCCAATCGTGGAACAATCGAAAAATCTCAATGATTCAAACAAAGAACCGCATCCTCACGCTTCTCGCAGCGCTGCTCGCTCCGGCGGTCCCGCTCCACGCCGCTGACGAACAAGCGGACCGGCCCAACATCGTCTTCATTCTTGCCGACGACCTCGGCTACGGCGATGTCGGTTGCTACAACCCGGAATCCAAAATCGCCACGCCGAACATCGATCGGCTGGCACGCGAAGGGATGCGCTTCACCGACGCTCATTCACCATCCACGGTTTGTACGCCCAGCCGCTACAGTCTGTTGACCGGTCGGATGGCTTTCCGCATTCCTTATCGCGGCGTCTTCACCGGCGTGGGTGGGCCTTGTCTCATCAAAGAGGATCAACTGACGCTGCCGCAGATGCTCCGCAACCAAGGCTATGCCACAGCGATGACCGGCAAGTGGCATGTCGGCCTGAGTTTCTTTGACCAAGACGGGCAACGCATTACGAAAGAAGACGTCGAAGGCGTGAAGCTGATCGATTACTCACGCCCCATTCCTGACGGGCCGATCCACCGCGGCTTCGACCGATTCTTCGGCACGGCCTGCTGCCCGACCACGGATTTTCTGTATGCCTT
>JANMEB010000525.1:0-5762 GCA_031376585.1 Planctomycetota bacterium
CAAACCATTTGGGAATTGAGCGTTTGGCGGCAAAACGGTTAACGAGCTGGCTATGTGCGCAGGCCGCGAAAGTGCGCTGAACCCATTCGCAGAGGTCAAAAGTAATTGCGTAC
The DNA here is from genome assembly GCA_031376585.1 of Planctomycetota bacterium. Classification (GTDB taxonomy): domain Bacteria; phylum Planctomycetota; class Planctomycetia; order Pirellulales; family Pirellulaceae; genus JANMEB01. The sequence goes on from JANMEB010000525.1 coordinate 114, forward strand.
TCGGCCCATTAAAAGCCCACGCTGTCCCCGCCCCATCTGGTATTCCGGTATCGGTCACTAGGCCTGGCGTCGACTGGAGGCGTAGCGAGGTGGAATTATGAAGCCCCAGCAAGTGGAACATCTCATGTGATGCGATTGAATAAAGATCGAGTTTGCTCGCGGCTGGGCTGCCAGTTTGCGCTCTGCCGATAGTTGCGCTGTATACACTGCCGCTAGCGATTTCAGTTAATAGAAACTCGGAATTGTCATTGGGCGTGGCATCAACGAACCAGCCAAAGACGCCGGGATTGTTATTGGATGAGCCGTTGAAGTCCAACTTGATGCTTCCCTTGCGCGGCCGACCGGTGTCGATCTGTTGCAAAACTGCGGAACCGTTCGTCCCGGCGGGAAGTTCTTCCATGGTAAAGGAGACCTGGAGGGTGTCGGCCGGCACTCCGCTAATCGCAGGAGTGTTGAAGCTGGGAATGACTCGCTCCCAGTTGTCGAGAGCAGCATCCACTACGAGGCGAGCCGCCGGCGCGTTGGCACCGAATGCTGCTCCAAAGAGATCAGAGTCGTTTCCCGCGCCCCCTCGATTAGTCCAAACAATCGTCGACAACATTTCGCGGTTTTCCAGCGTTTCGACCTCAAGTACACCTTTTTGAATCCGATGATTATGTCGTTTGACGCTTGGGAATGCCTGTTTCATCAATCGGCGGAAATACGACATGGGGCACCTCTATAGAAAGTGTGAGAGAACGAGTCTTAAATGATTCGTGAAAGATCAAGCGGAACGAATTTTCCAATGCGAATAGCAGAACCAAGTGAAATGGATCACTTGTGGTCCCGTCACCGCAAGCGGATCGCGACGAAGATCAGCACCGAATGGCCGATCAGCGAATTTCGCCTCTGCAACTAAAGGCGTGCTTCACGAGACGGAAGCGCAGAATAAATCAAAAAAAATTTTTTGAAGCTGAAAACCAAACCAATTCTCGGTTGAATTCAGGTTCAAACATTCGCTGGCTTCACAAACTTGCCCAAAAGCCGTGGAATGGCCGAATAGTTACGACATCATTTTGCTCATCCATTCGTGGCCCCGCTTTTCGATTTCGGCAGAGGTGAGTTCCTCTTTGCGAGTTCCAAAGCCCCACGTGTGGCCGAAGGGATCTTTGACTTTGCCAAAACGGTCGCCCCAAAACGTATCTTCCATCGGGAAGACGACTTCGCAACCGGCTTGGACCGCTCGTTGAAATGAGGAGTCGGCATCAGTTACGTACACGTGCATCGACACCGGCGAACCCCCGAAAGTCAACGGAGACTTCGAACCCCAAGCCGGATTTTCCGGGCCCAGCATGATGGCCGAATCACCGAGACGCACTTCACCGTGAATGATCGATTTTCCATCTGGCGTGCGCAAGCAAGCGCCGCCAACTGCCCCAAACGCTTTTTGATAAAAATCAATTGCCTTGCCGACGTCTGGAACCACCATCGACACGGTCACGGTGTTGTAGCCATCGGGAATCGGTTTTACGCTAGTCATAATTCGCCTCGATCATGGGGTAAGTTTATTTCAACAAACAATAATTCAATCTCGGAATTAGCCACGCCCTTCGATCCCGGCGCGCCGGGACAGAGCGTGCCATCCAAACGACTCTAGCGGTGGTCTGCGCCGGGTGTCAAACTGGGGCAATGTCAAAGCATACCAAACGGCTTGCACGAGAGGGCAAATCACTTGACGAAAGATCCACGGAAATGATAAAGCAAGTCACCTTGTTGACCGTACTTTCAATTTTGCTGGTCGGCTGCAATCCAGGGAACATCAAACCTTCCGCGAAAAAAACCGTTTCGCCGATGCCCCAGGTTTACGTAACGAATTATCCGCTGAAGTACTTTGCCGAGAGGATTGGCGCAGGGTTGGTCGATGTCCATTTTCCGATGACGGAAGATGGCGACCCGGCATTTTGGCAACCGAATTCGCAGGCCATCGCGCGTTATCAGACTGCCGACGCGATTATCACTAATGGCGCAACTTACGAAAAATGGATTGCCAACGCAACTTTGCCCGATGCAAAACTAGTCGACAGCTCTCGTTCTTTCGGCGGCAAGTTTATTCAAATGGCCGAAGTCGAGACGCACAGCCACGGTCCCGGTGGAGAGCATTCGCACACGGGAACGGCCTTCACGACCTGGATCGACTTTGATCAAGCCGCGCAACAAGCCGGTGCGGTTAAAGATGCGATTGTGAAATTAGTGCCGAGCCAAAAAGACGTGCTTGAAAAAAACTTGGTGGTATTGGTCGCCGACATGAAGCAGCTTGATGAAGAAATGTTGGCTGTTGGCAAGCTCGTCGGCGACCGTCCGATTATCGCTTCGCACCCGGTCTACGACTATTGGGCCCGCCGATATTCACTCAAACTCAAGTCAGTGCTTTGGGAACCAGACGTCGTTCCGTCTGCCGAAGCGATTGACCAATTGAAAAAGCTGCTCGATGGCCATGCGGCCCAAGTCATGATCTGGGAAGGAACTCCCGCACCCGAATCGGTCGAAAAGTTAAAAGCCATCGGAATCGCCAGCGTTGTCTTCGACCCGTGCGGCAATGTTCCAGAAACCGGAGACTGGCTGACGACGATGCACTCCAACATCAGTTCATTGCGAACTTGGGCGGAAAGCAAATAGCACTTGGTGCTAAGGCGAGCGGCGCTTGAATCGACACCGTACAAAAAGTAGCAGTCACACTCCGTGTGCCGTGCGCGTCGGGGTACGGCACACTTTTTTGGCGTTGGTACTGGAGCGCGAGCTCGGTCGCCGACTACAATTCTTCCACAATGTCGTTGGCTTGATTTCAATCGAAAGACTTTCAAATGAATTATCGCATGGCCACCATCGTTGCATTATTGCTTGCTCCGTCGCACGCCTATTCTCAGGACGTTGGCAATTCTACTGGCCTTACGTTTCAAGTAAAAATTGCCGCAGACCAAGTCGGTAAAGTGCCCGAGTCCGGCCGAGTTCTCGTAGGAATTGGACCGAAGGATGGAATGCCGGACTTTACCAATTACCATCCCCCCGTTTTGCCAATTCTCGGGACCGATGTGCAAGCATTCACTGTCGACCAGACGGTGGCTTTGAACGCAAGCTCAACTACGTTTCCAAGCAACGGATTGGCGAAATTGCCCGCTGGCGAATATACCGTGCAAGCGATCTTTGCGACCAATCCCGATATCAATTTGCCAATGGCCCCTGGCAATCGGTTTTGCGCGCCGATCAAGATGAAGCTCGATCCATCGACCGGTTCGACGGTTACGCTTGTGCTCGACAAGGGACTCGGATTGTCGGGCGATGTTCCGCCGGATTCCGCGACGCACAAATATCTCAGGATCCCGTCAAAGCTACTTTCGGATTTTTATGGTCGACCGATGTTGTATCGAGTGGCCGTCGTACTGCCGGAAAATTTTGAGCAGGATACAGAAAAGAAATACGGACTTGCGGTTTACATCGGCGGATTTGGTACGCGATATACTTCCGCAAGGCGAATGAATCCCGATCCTCGATTCGTTCAAATTTTGCCAGACGGAGCTGGACCCTTCGGAGACCCGTATCAAGTCGATTCCGCCAACAACGGACCTTATGGAGCGACATTCACAACGGAAGTAATTCCTTTTATCGAGAAGACTTATCGTTGCTTCGGTACACCAAAGACTCGATTTACGACCGGCGGGAGTACCGGCGGCTGGGTTTCGCTTGCGCTGCAACTTTTTTATCCCGATTATTTCAATGGTTGTTGGTCGCAGTGCCCTGACTCCGTAACTTTCGAACGCTATGAGTTGATCGATCTCTACGGGGAGCCAAACGCTTACGTGAACAGCTCTGGAGTCGAGCGCCCAAGCACTAGGACAATCGACGGCGACACGATATCGACGGTCCGACACGAAGTTCAATTGGAAAAAGCACTTGGTCGCAGAAGCCAATGGCCGTTGAGCGGCCGAGATTGGGCGAGCTGGAACGCAGTCTATGGTCCGAAGGGCAACGATGGCTCGCCGGTTCCTGTATGGGATGGCGAGACCGGAGTTATCAATAAGTCAGTGGTCGAACATTGGAAGAAATACGATCTGAAAATGCTCCTGGAAAAAAATTGGAAGGAGATAGGGCCAAAGCTTGCTGGCGGCAAAGTAAACATTTGGGTTGGCGACTCTGATGATTATTTTCTCAACGCGGCCGTGCGACGGTTCAAGGACTCGACAGAAAAACTGGACAATCCAAAATTCGACGGCACGATTTTGATCGAAGCTCGCAAAGGACACGAAGGCGGAGGTTGGTCACGCAGCCAAATACTGGATGCGATGGCAGCCCGAATGCGGTAAAAATTGCTGAAATTGAGATTAGCGATTGGATTTGGCGTTCGAAAATACGAAAAAGGTACGGGAGATCGCAAGTGCGACTATTGCTCATGAAATTTCTTGTCGGGCTAGGTTTCTTGTTGTTGGCCTCCTCCGCCTGCAAAGCGCAACAAGACGTCGCGTCTCAAGTTGCCAAACTCGATCAGTTCATCGAAAACGCGCGGCAGACTTGGAAGGTGCCAGGGCTTTCGGTCGCCATCATTCACGACGACAAGGTCGTGCTTAACAAGGGCTACGGAGTTCGTCGCGAAGGAAGCAGCGACCCAGTGACTCCCGAGACCTTATTTGCGATTGCTTCCAACACCAAGGCGTTCACGACGGCTGCACTGGCGATTTTGGTGGAGCGTGGCAAGTTGAATTGGGACGATCGCGTTCGGCAACACTTGCCGTATTTTGAACTTTACGATGCCTTCGTTTCCGACGAAATGCGCGTTCGCGATCTTGTCTGTCACCGCAGCGGGCTTGGGACTTTCAGCGGCGATTTGCTTTGGTACGGCACGCCTTACACTGCGGAAGAGATCGTTCGCCGCGCACGATTTCTCAAACCGGAAGGCCGATTCCGCGATCATTACGGTTACTCGAATTTGATGTTCATTGCGGCTGGCGAAATCATCGCCAAGGTCAGTGGCAAACCGTGGTCGGAGTTTGTGCGCGACGAGCTGCTTTTGCCGCTGGGCATGAATCGCACCAAATGGAGCATCGATCAAATTTCGCCAACGGATGACGCGGCAACGCCGCACAAGACACTAGCCGAAGGCAGCCACCCGATCGCTTGGAGCAAGTGGGATTCGATGATGGCCGCCGGCGGGCTGATATCGAGTTCGGAGGATATGGCCCGTTGGATTCAGTTGCAATTGCGGCAAGGCGAACTCGACTCGAAGGGCCGATTATTTTGTCAAAAATCCTCGGAAGATATGTGGGCCGCGCAAACTATCATTCCCGTTGGTGAGACATCACGACGAATGTTTCCGAGCACGCATTTTCGCGCCTACGGTTTGGGGTGGGCTCTGATGGACCAGCACGGCAAAAAAATCGTCTCGCACGGCGGCGGTTACGACGGCATGTATAGCTGCGTGATGATGGTTCCCGAAGCAAAACTTGGCGTTGTGATTTTGACGAACAGCATGACGAGTCTCCCCAATGCGATCGCTTATCAAGTCGTTGAGGGATACTTGTCGCCTTCAAGCACGCGAGATTTCAGCCAAGAATATTTGGCCAATTTTTCGAAGGACCGCAAAGAATTCGACGAACGAATCGCCAAGTCGATCGAAGTGAA
>JANMEB010000606.1:0-2501 GCA_031376585.1 Planctomycetota bacterium
CGTTTGGCTCAGCACTTCTCTGACGCTTCAAGTTTTTATCGATTCGAAAAACGAACTTCTATTATTCGCAATCTTGGTTGCAATTCAATTGCACGAAGGCCGCTCAACCTGCCACCAGCTGCGTCATCATGGCTTTCTGTACGTGCAACCGGTTCTCGGCTTCGTCCAAAGCGACGCAATAATCAGCATCCATCACGCCATCAGTCGCTTTGACGTTTCGCCGTAGCGGCAGACAGTGGCTGAACAAAGCGCGGTTCGTGAGACCCATTTTCTGTTCGTCGACAATGAAGTGCCGCAAGTCTTTTCGCCACTCCCATTCTTTTTCCGGCTGCCCGTACAGCGGCAGCGCGCCCCAGCTCTTGGCATACACGACGTCAGCATCCTGGTAAGCGGATGGTATATCGTGCGAAATCGTCAACGAACGACCGTGGGCCGCTGCGTTTTGGCGAGCTGCTTCCAAGAACTGCTCGTCGAGCAAATATTTGTCGCTTGGGCAAAGGAGCGTCACGTCCATGCCGAACTTCGTTGCGATTAGCAAAGCCGAGTTGGCGACCGCTGTATTAAGCGGCTTCGGATGCCAAGTCCAAGTGAGCAAGAACTTTTTGCCGCGCACGCTGCCAAGTCGTTCGTGTAACGTCAGCATATGGGCCATTTCCTGACACGGGTGTACGATCGTCTCCATGTTGATCACAGGCACGCGCGAATACTGCGCCAAAGCTCGGATCACCGGGTCGTTACGATCGTAGCTCCAGTCTTGAAATTTTGGAAAAGCTCGCAACGCGATCATGTCGCAGTACCGCGAAAGCACACCGGCGACTTCGGCGATATGCTCTTCGGCTTCGCCGTCCATCACGACGCCACGATTGAACTCAATCGGCCAAGCGTCTTTGCCCGGTTGTAATACGATCGCCAGCCCACCGAGCTGATGCACGCCCAGTTGAAACGACGTGCGAGTGCGCATCGACGGGTTCAAAAACAGCAGCGCGACCGACTTGTTGCGCAGCGAAGTTTGAATCGGCTCGCGCTTCAGTTGTTCGGCCGAGCGCAGCATAGCTTGCAATTCGTCGAGGGACCAATCTTGGGTTGTCAAAAAATGTCGCATGTCGGAAGTCCAGAGCGAGAAATTTGAGCGGCCACGTCACATCAATGAGTCGGCGCGGCGGTAATTTTTGGCCAAAAGAAACAACCAATGCCGAGCATGATCGGAGCAAGGGCCGCTAAGGTCCAACAAGGAGGCAACGCCATTTTGGTCAGAATGAAATTGCAGGCGTAATAAAACACCGTGGAAATTAGGATGCCGATCCAGGTGAACAAATTCATCGCGCCAAGTACTCGTCCTTTTTGATCGGCGGGAGGACGAGCTTGTAGAAAGACTTGCAATGGAACCGCCAGCAATCCGGCAAAGCCTCCGGCAATGAATAAGCTTACACCCATCGCGGCTTTCTTTGCGTCCGGACCCATATTCGAGGCGGCAATCGCAGCGACGGCCGCAAACGCCAAACCTGTTCCAAATCCTCCCAACCGGACCAAGCTAAAGGCAACGCGACTTCGCGAAAGCCAGCCAGAAATACCGCAGCCGATGCCAATCCCAAATGCCATGCAGGCATTGATGCCACTCGTCAAACCGTCGGACCAACCCAATTGGCTTTTGCCAATTTCGTTCACCGTCGGAAGAACGACTCCCCCCGCAAACCAAAAAATCGAATAGACCAGCAGGACGATTTGCAGCGTCCGGTCGGAGCGTACTAATTTCCACGCACTCGATTCGATTAGCAGACAGCTTGGCGAAAATTTTAGGTTCGCTTGAGCCGGCGGACGGCTCCGAATAAAGTGAGCGGTAATCGTCCCCAGTATGGCAATTCCGATACAAATTGCGCTGATAATCCAAAGCCGGTCGACCACGAGATCTTTCAAAGTTCCGGCCAGTGCGATTCCAAAGATGATCGCCAGGAAGGTCGTCATTTGCACCCAGCCATTGGCGGCGGGCAATTGCGATTCGGGCAGCATCTCCGGCAGCACGCCATACTTCGACGGTCCGAAGAAAGCGCTGTGCGCGCCCATGAACAACAACACGACGATTAGGCTTGTAAGCAAATGCACTGAGCCAATTGGCGCGCTGAGCAGCGCGATCAGACCGCTAATCATGACGAGGATTTCGGCGAACTTACACAGTACGATGATGTTGCGCTTGCGAAAGCGATCCGACAGGAATCCCGCGAAACCAGAAAACGCCAAGAACGCGATCGTAAAAAGCGCGGTCGCGATTGGCTGGTACTTATCTTCCGGCAAGTTCCAAAGTTTCTTGTAGTCCAAGCACAGCAGTAGCACCATTTGCTTGTAGACATTGTCGTTGAACGCGCCGAGAAATTGCGTGGCCAGAAGTCCGACGAACGAACGGTTGGCAAACAACGCGCGAGTGGCCGTCGGCGGTTCGGGTGTGGAAGGCTTCGTTGAATCGTTGGATAGCGCAGGCATGGCTCTTTCGCTGAATTACGATTTCG
>JANMEB010000630.1:0-2460 GCA_031376585.1 Planctomycetota bacterium
TTCAGCGATCTAGGTCTTGTGTCGGGCGATATCGTTCACGTGACTCCGACGCAAATCGGGGCGGACGCGGGCGACTCGTTCTTTGGTGCGGGCGGTTCGCTCATGTATAGCAGTCTGTCTCATATCACTATGAACTTGAGCAATGGGTATTTCCCGGACACGGTGTATCTGATTCCCAGTGCGACGACCGCGTTCGAGCTGCACGGCAATGATCCCGATTGCCCGATGAATCCGGATCAGCTACCGGGGGACGCGTTGTACGTTGACTTTACGGGAGTGACCGATCCGCTGCTCATTGCGGACGGCGAAGGGAATGCGACTTGGACGTTTTCGAATCGCGAAGACGTGGCGTTCGACGGCTTTGAAAAGCTCAATCATGTCGGCGTGATTGTGGTTGCGCCGGACGTGGGAGCACTGCCGCTGGTGCGCGTGTATGACGCGGAGACGGGCGTATTGAAGTTTTCATTCTTAGCGTACAGCAAGAATTTCATGGGCGGCGTTCGAGTTGCGGTCGGTGATGTGAATTGCGACGGAATTCCCGACATCATCACGGCCGCAGGTCCGGGTGGAGCACCGCTAGTTCGCGTGTTCAACGGAGCCACAGGTGTGGCGTTTGCTGGGACGCGGGGTGGATTCTACGCGTATGCCAAAGGTTCCAATGCGGGCGTGTGGGTTGCGGCGGGCGATATCAACCAAGACGGCTTCACGGATATTATCACCGGCCCAGACAACGGAGGTGGTGATGCCATCGTGAAAGTCTTCAGCGGCGAAACGGGCATTCATCAGACGCATTTCCTGGCTTATCCAAGGCCATTCGCTGGTGGAGTTCGTGTGGCGGTCGGCGATATCAACGGCGACACGGTACCGGACATTGTTACTGCTCCAGGCGCGGGTCGAGCACCCTTGGTCAAAGTGTTCAACGGCGTGAATTTAGCGGGACCAATTATTGGGAGCTTCCTCGCTTATGACACGAACTATCGACGGGGTGTTTACGTTGCAGTGGGCGATGTCAACGATGACGGTCGAGCCGATATCATCGTGGGTGGAGGCACTGGTGGCCAACGTTTGGTGCGGGTGTTCGACGGGACCAATCTTGCGGCACCACCGCTTTTCAGTTTTGCACCTTATTCGATGCAGGACGGTGACAGCGTTCGCGTCGCGGTGATCGACATCAACGGCGACGGCGAAGTCGAGGTCGTGACAGGTGGCGGACCGGGCGGCATGAACTTACCCAAGGTCTTTGACTTTACGCCGAATCCCGATGAACAAGAGAACTTCTTCACCGTACAGGCCGACCTGCCCGGCGGCTTTTTCGTCGGTGCCGGTGGATAAATTTGGACCGCGATTTTTGAAACCAATATCGGTCGTGGCGTGAGATCGCCCCGGCGATCGTGAATTTCCCTTTACAATTTGCAAGCGAGTACAACGATGTTCACAAAATGGAAATCCCGTAAGCTCCGATCACTACCTGTCGATAAATTTCACATCTCAATGATGCTGGAGAATCTTGAATCGCGAGACTTATTGACCTCCATCCTTTTTGTGGATTTCGGCGACCGTTTTCCGGTAGCTGGATTGGCTGGGACGGTCGGCGGGCTTAAGACGACGACCTCGGGCGTGGCCGGTGATCCTGCAGTTGCTGGGCCGGACATGGACGAAGACACCAATGGGGATTTTGGATCGGCGAACACGGAAGACGCTGACACCTTCAACATGGTGTCGTTCGTAAGTCGATACGCAACGGACGGCGGTGCCTATACGGGTGGCCTAACTCAACTGCGGGCCGACATCATGACGTTCGTTCGCCGCTTTTATCAGCCATTCGATATTGATGTGATCGAATTGACTGCGGCTCCGGTCAACGTCAACGGACGAATGGTGCAGGGGGCGGCCACCTTGCCGGAGATTTCCTCCACAATGGGTGCCAACGAAGCCGGAGTTCCGAAGAATAACGACGGTTACGTTCTCCTTGGAAATACGATTGTCCACCGACCCGCGGGAACCGGCGGCGACATCGATATTTCAACAATTTGGGGAGGTTATGCGAGTGTCATCGATATGCCAAGCGGGAACAACAGCGATAACACTGCGATTGCATTTATTGCTCCAGGAGCTTTCAGCGGCGGCATCAGCCCAGGCGGTTGGGCAAACCTTATCGCCCACGAAGCCGGACACCTGTTCGGCTTTCAGCACAGTTTGACGACAGCGCCGGGCGGCCCAGTTTCGCCCCAGATTCCGACGTCAGAAATCATGTCTTATTTGGGTGCCAACGGCTTTAATTTCTTCTCGCGCTATCCGATGGTGCGTGGCAACAATAACACGATGAATAACGAAGACCTGATGGCCACCTCGCCGCCAGCTCCGGCAACCAATCGTACGCCTTATGATCAATGGACGAATGTCGCTTCCATCGGTCCGAACAATGCATTCCATTACATCACCGGGACTGGAGCGCATGAT
>JANMEB010000588.1:0-3704 GCA_031376585.1 Planctomycetota bacterium
GATCGCACGCCATCGGGGCAGGCCTTAGGCGGCTCCTCAGTTCCTGATCCGGATCTGGTCACGCGTCGAGCGACGAACCGTCGAACAGAATCTTGACGTCGTCAGCCGACTTTTCTTGCCCGGCAACGACCGGTTTTGTCATCATGGCCGCGACTCCCCAACAAACTACGATCAACAAATTTGAAAAATTCACCAGTCGCCTCCAAAAAATAAAATGCGTTTGAGCCGTAAGCACTAGCGTCGAGCGATTCGCAAAGTCGGCACTCCAACTCGGCCCGTCATTGAACATTGTCACGTCGACAGTTTGCCACAATGGCACCGCGCCCACGGATAGCGACGTCGGATCAGGGCCATCACAGTCATACCAAAAGCAGACGTGAATATGCCCAGGTCACATCTTATCTTGAGCCTCGTTTGTGGAGTATGATGAGCGCGTCGATTTCCGGCTCCACGCCGTCCTCAACTCTTAAAAAACTGGTGTTTTGCCATGTATTTTCAATTCTCATCATCTGTCGCATTGGTAAAGCTCTTCGTCATCTCGCTGCTTTTTTCCTACTCGGCTGTCGTCGCCCAAGACGATCAATCTCTCAAATTTGACGTTCGCTTGTCCCCAGATGTCAAGGTCGCGTCGACGACGGGTCGGCTTTTCGTCTTCGTTTCGAATCGCGGATCGGGCGATCCGATGTTGTCGCTGAACTGGTTTTCGCCGCAGCCGTTTTTTGCAGTCGACGTCAAGGACTTCGCGCCGGGGCAGACGCGTGCGATTGACTTCGCCGCCGACGGTTTCCCCAAATCGTTAGCAGAGCTTGCACCGGGCAAGTATCGAGTGCAAGCAATTTTTGATCAAGATTTTTATTATCCCGAGCCCGCTGCGGGTCCCGGCAACATTTATTCGCAAACGCAGTCGATCGAATTGAGCCCCAAACTGACGGGCACGGTCCGATTGGTGCTTGATCAAATCGTTCGCGAGCCGAAACTCGTTGACTCAGAATGGGCCAAGTTCGTTCAGCGCCCCAGCAAATTGCTGAGCGACTTTCATCACCGCGAAGTGATCGACCGGGTCGCCGTTGTTTTGCCCGCAAGTTATTACAAGGAACCAAGTCGGCGCTATCCGGTTTACTACGAAGTCTCCGGCTTTGGTGGATCGCTACCGGGGATGGCCGGGCGGTATTCGAAAGAACCTCCGCACGAAGCCGAAGGCATCGCTGAATTTATTTACGTAATGCTTTCTGGCGAATGCAAATGGGGCCATCACGTTTACGCGAACAGCGCGACCAACGGTCCTCGGGGCGATGCTCTCGTTCAAGAAATGATTCCGCACATCGATCAACAATTTCGCACGGTCGCCGATCCACGAGCGAGATTCGTCGGTGGCCACAGCAGCGGTGGTTGGTCGAGCCTTTGGCTGCAAGTCGCTTACCCGGAGGCGTTTGGCGGCGTTTGGAGCACGTCGCCAGATCCAGTCGATTTTCGCGATTGGCAGGGGACCAACTTGTACGCCGAGCAGAATCCCAGCGTTTTCGTGGATGAAAATGGCAAACGTCGTCCGCTTGCGCGGCGCGGTACGCAGCCGATCTTGATGTACGACGACTTTTGCAAGATGGACGACGTACTTGGTCGCGGCGGACAACTTCGATCCTTTGACGCCGTGTTCAGTCCGTTGTCCGACAATGGCGAGCCCGCACGTTGTTGGGATCGGTCTACCGGTCGAATCGATTCAAAAATTCTCGATCATTGGAAAAAGTACGACATCAGCTTGATGCTCGAGCAGAATTGGCCGCTGCTCAAAGAAAAATTAGCGGGCAAAATTCACATTTCGACCGGCGATCTCGACACGTTTTATCTCAATCGCGCAGTGGAGCTTTTGAGTGAACGGCTCAAGTCCTTGGGGAGCGACGCCCAAATCGAAATCGTTCCAGGCAAAGATCACGGCTCGATACTCACTCCCCAGCTTCGCTCGACAATTAAAACGCAAATGACGGCCGCGTTCCTGAAATATTTTAACGCTGACGGTTCATTGAAATAATTGCTCAACGTCAATCCATAGACCGCAGATTTCACAACAGATGGCACTGATAAAAAATCGTCTTTAACTTGCCCTTTTTGTGACCAAACGTCAATCAAGGAAAATGGCTCTCCGGCTAAAAGTACAACGATCCCAAAAAAATAAAACAATTTGATTTCGTTCCGATCCGTGTCATCAGTGAAATCTGCGGTTCTTTTTTTTCCGCGGCTTTCAAACTAGTTTGAAGTGCGTTCACGCTTTGGGTTTTTTGATTTCGATTGGGATTTTGTCGATCTTGGCGGCCAAGATGAAATCATTTTCGCTCAAGCCGCCAATCGCGTGCGTCCACAACTCAATCCAAACATTGCGATAGCCTTCCAAATGCAAGTCCGGATGATGGCCGTCGTCTTCGGCGATTTTGGCGACTTTTTCAAAAAAGCCAAGTCCCACCATGAAATTTTTTACGACCCAATCTTTGCGGATTCGTTTTCCATCGTGGGTGATTCGCCAGCCAGGCAAATTCGCCAACTGCTGATTGGCTTGCGGAAGCGGACAAGGGTCGATGCCTCCTTCGCAGGGGACGCATTTCTTTTCGGCCAATTGATTGCTGGTTTGAATGTCCATGTAGATGTCTCGCGTTAAAGATAACCCTCGTTCCCTCTCTCTTTGTAGGGGAAGGGGCAAGGCTGAAGGTTTTTGATCGCAACTAATTCTATCGCGTTGCTCAAATCGCATTGAGTCCCCGTCGATCGACGAACGACATTATCAGCGTAAAAGGCTACTTTTTTCGAGTCGCGGCTTTCATCGTGATCACGAACTGAGTCAACGCGGCGGTTCGGACGTTTTCATCGTACAAGTTGGCGGCGACGATTTGCACGATTGCCGAACCGGAAATCGCACCTTGAGCGCCTGCTTCGATGGCCGCACGCACATGCTCGGGATTCGAGATTCCAAACCCCAGCAGCGCCGGCGGAGCGCCCGATTGCTTCAAAGCGTCGATGAGTTGTTTCGCCGGCCGTTGCGTGGCAGTTTGGATTCCAGTGACTCCTGCTCGCCCCAACAAATACGTGTACCCGCGACCCAATTTCGCAACTCGCGTCAAACAGGTTTCGGTTGCATTCGGTGGAACGATTAAGATCGGCGCGATGCCTGCCGCCAATGCCAATTCGGCATAGGGCGCAAGTTCCACGCCTGGAATGTCAGCGATCAATATCGAGTCGACACCCGTTTGCCCCAATCGCTGAAAAAATTGTTCGGGATCGTCGTGAACGACCAAGTTACTGTAAACGAGCAAGCCGATTGGCAGTGCAGGATGTCGCTTGCGAATTTGCTTCAGCAATCCAAGACAGCTTTCGGGCGTCGTGCCCGCGGCGATCGCACGACCGGCGGCGGCTTGAATAACCGGACCATCGGCTACGGGATCTGAAAACGGAATCCCCAACTCCAGCGCATCGGCACCACCGGCCACCAGTGCGTCGATGATGCCCAGTGAAGCTACTTGATCCGGATCACCCAGCACGACGAACGGCACAAACGCCCCTTCCCCAATTGCCGCTAGCCGCGAAAACATTTGTTCGTAACGATTCATGGTCGCAATTGCGGCTCAGTGGGAGCGTCGCCCTCCCGATACGTCAGGCGAGAGATCCTTGGAGTCTACGGTTTCCTGCGTCAAAGGTTGGTTCATCACATGAGTGATGTC
>JANMEB010000698.1:0-11186 GCA_031376585.1 Planctomycetota bacterium
GAAAACTGTGAAAGCTCGTGTACCAGGTCGTGCAACTCAGACGGGCTTACGTCTGGCCCCGGCAGCGCGGTCAAGCTAAACAAATCGACAAGGGCCGCGTCGCTGGGGTTGTCGAATAGCTCGACCAGCCGTTCGATGGAGATTGGTTCGGCTTGTGGGTCGTCGGCAGCGATTGGACTTGCGTCGAACAATAAGCGGTCCTCCAGCGCCAACAGCCGCAGCGGCTTCAAGCTCGCGCGAACGGCTTCGTTGGCTCCACGCTTGGTGTTCCGATTTTTCCACAGGTGTTCGAGGCGCAAATTGCGCAGATGAACCCAGAACTTGTGCATGAAATACGCTCACGTTCAAATAGACGACAGCGCGCAGTCCAACCAATTTAGACCGCACGTAAAACTCTACGTTTGGTGCGGAGAAAACCGGTAATTCCGCCCTTGAAAAGCGTCAAGTCGTCTCAATTGTGTGGCAGTTTCGTAATCCTTGACGGTGGAAACGATTGCAACGCGGAGATGGGAAGCCATGACAGACGCGATGCTGCTGTGGAGTCAATCGCTGGTAGATTGACCTCGAACGGATCGAATCCGAGGCCTTAGATGCAAATTGACAACCGAATCCGGCAATTCAGCAAGCTTTAATCGGAAAGCTCTATGAAGTTTGTTCTGGGACAGGCGGCTGCTCGCTTGGAATCAATTCGTCGGACCGCATGACGATCGGGTTTTCCAAGATTTGAGCGCGCGATGAGCGGCACAATTCGATAATTTCGTCGGCCAAGCCTACGAGCTGATTGAGGCTGGCTTCGTTTTGGTCGATCGAAGTCTCCAGTCGATTGGCAGCTTTTACAACGGAATCGATATTATGTTGAGTCGCGGCTGTTTCGACACGGCGAGCAATTTCGCGTAATTGGGCAACGTCGCCGGCTGCGATAGCGTGGGATAAGTGTTCGACGAAGGCACCCATTTCCAAAGGCGTTGGAACGGGAGGTTGTTTTGGAGTCTTGGCCGACTCCGTTGACTCAAGGTTACGTTCTTCAGCAAGCACTCGTTCCAACGTCCGCACAATCAACGGATCAAACTGACCGTTGGAGCAGCGATACAACTCCGCCAAGGCTTCGTCTCGCGAAATGGCTTTGCGGTAGACTCGATGATTGGTCATCGCGTCGTATGCGTCGCAAACCGTAAGTACGCGAGCGCCCAACGGAACGACGTGTTCCAAATCAAGCAGCGCGTCGCCGTCCGCATCTAAGCTTTGTTTGTGATGGCAACGAATGAACGCAGTAATCTTTTCGGAAGCGAAGGCCGAACGCACTATCTCGATGCCGATTTCATCGTGCCAGCACATGATTTCCCATTCACTAGGCGTGAGTGCACCTGGCTTTTTCAGAATCGCGTCCGGCACGCCGATCTTTCCAACGTCGTGCAATAGCGCGGCGACCTCAAGTTCGTACAATTCGTCTTTGTTCATGAGTCGACGACCGACTTGCAAACACAATTTCGCGACGCGAGTCGAGTGAACCGCCGTCTCTCGATCTCGGAATGCAAGCGCCGACAGCATCGCGGTGACGACCGGATATTGAATGATGCTCGTTTTGTCTTTGTTATCGTCGCGTCCAGAGGAGTTGATTGCCTCGGCTTGTTCATCGACCAGGGTTTGCGATGCGATACATTTGTCCCAGCGAATCACGCGGTTTCGGCCTTCGCGTTTGGCCACATACAGACTTTGGTCTGCTTGATCGATCAAGTGCTGGCAGTCCATCGCACCTTGTTCGCGCGACGAAACGCCAATACTCATTGTCACATCCAGGCCCGCGGGCTTCATGCTGATAAAATTCAGGCGAATTTTATCGGCCAAGCTAAAGGCCGCGTTTAAGTCGCATGAGGCGACGACAATAGCGAACTCTTCACCACCGTATCGGCCAACGAGCGCTTGCGAGCCAGCCACTTCGAGCAACATCTTGCCGGTAGCTTGCAACACAACGTCTCCTGTGGCGTGTCCGTATTTGTCATTTATGGATTTAAAGTGGTCGATGTCGACCATCAGCGTCGAGAGTACGCCCGATGTCTTTTCCCAAAGGGCATGGAAGCGGTCAAAAAAGGAACGGCGATTCAAGCAATTGGTAAGAGGATCGGTGGACGCTAGAACTTGAAGGTCGCGGTTCTTGCGCTGAACTTCGTCACGCGACGCCGAAAGCTCTACGAGCATCTTGCTCATCTGCTCTTTCTTCATTTCCAGCGCCGTGACGTCGTGGAAGCTAACCAGGGCTCCGCGACATTTTCCGTCCGAGCCCAGGATCGGTGTCGCGCCAAGAGCATAGCGAACGTGCTGTTGACCCGACCGTTTCAAAGTCACCAAATCGCCCCGCTGCGTCTGCATTTGATTCATGCATCGACGCCAGGGGTTTCCACCCGTGCGTTGGTCTTGGTTCTCTTCAAATTGCCAATCAAACTCCTCGATATCGCGGCCCAGCATGTCTTTGCCGGTTTGGTTGACGATGCGCAAAAAGGATTGGTTGGCCATCACGATTTGATTATCTGGATCGATCAGCAGCAACCCATCGGTTAACGTATCAAATGCAGATCGAACTCGATCGGGGACGACCCGCGCCGGATTCAATTGCCGCAATGTTCGTCCCAAGTAGGACCAATTCAACAGAATAATCATCGCGCCGCAGAACATGATCAGCGGCAGCGGAAAGGTAAAAAACCCGCGCCAGCCGCGTTGACGCAACGGCGAAAACTTAATTTCCAATTTTCCCTGTTCCTTGCGATTCTCATAAATCTTTATTGTCATCTGATCTGCGGCGGACGCTGAATTACTCGCCTGCCAGAGTTCCTCGTGGCGACCCGACGTGAATTTCAGATTTCCGAAGACGTCACGAATGCCGATGGAAACGACTTCGCCATTTCGACGGTTTATCTCAGAGAGAACGGCTTCGAGGTCTTTGTCACGTTTGCATTCAACTAGCGCCGTAGCCGTAATCGCAATGGACTCTGCCAGATGAACTCGCCCGTCAATTTGCGGCTGAATCCCGTCCGGAATGAGCTTGAGCCCGACCGCCAACCAAATGACGGAGACGCTGATCAATCCGATCGAGATGGCCAATCGCGTTGACGATCTTATTGGCAGCATAGGATGCAATGCGAGGGAAATTCGGCTATGAAACGTTGGAGAACTATAGGTTGGGGAAGAACGTATTTGCCGACTGTTCGGCATTAGTTTCGTTATCGTTCGCCAGGTCAGGCATTAAAGTCCACGCCGTCGATAAGCTCGCTTCAATTGGAAGGGCCAAATTGGAGATATCACCCAGTTACTCCGTCGAAATGACCGAAAGTGGGGGGAATCAAGCGTTAGGGTTCGCGTAGACCTGAAATCCGCAGCGACGCCTAAGGTCAAGTTGAACGGAATAAACCTGCCCGCAAATGAAAACTGCGCGTTGGAATACCTGCAAATCCGATCAAATCACTATTACCGATTGTTTGCGTCCCACTAGTTATTCCTAATTTGCCACGCCGTATGAACGCTGTAACGCAACGACCTGAAACGACTGGCGGACGCGGTCGCACTGCTTTAAAGTTGCTTTCCGCCTGCGCGTTGATGGTGGTCTGCAATCAAGGGGTTTTTGCCGCGGCACAAGTTACCCATAGCCAATCGAAGCAGTTGCCGCCGGCTAGCTCCTCTGCTACGCGAATTGAAAAAGGCAACTCAAACGGTTGGCAAGATGCTGCTCGCACGTTATTTGGTGCGCCACCTCAATCCGGTCCGTCGCCAGCGGCGCAGTTGATTCAGCAAGCCCCGACTAATAAACCAGCGCCGTCAACACCACTGGCGCCGATGATTTCTCTGGCGTCAGGGATGATGCCGCGTCAGGAACCGCCACTGCCGAACGCCGCGATATCTCCGTCCGCGGCCCAGCCACTTGAGTCAAAAACCGTTATGAGGAACGCGATGCCCGCGAGCGTCGTGCGATCAATCAACGAAATTCCAGACCCGCCGCGTGAGTTAATGGAAACTGTGGTTGAGCCCAACGGGCCGCCGCCCACCGACAATTCGGTTTTAGCTGCGATGCAGGATTTGTCTGCGGCTTGGTGGAGCGGCATGGTCCGCGAGTCTATGTTCACGACGGCTTCGGAAAAAATAACTCCCGACTACTTGGTTTATCAGGCGCTTCAGAATTCGCCTTTCATTCGGGCAATTAGCCGCGACCCGCTCATACGCGAGCAAGAGGTCACAGAAGCCAACGCCGAATTCGATCCAGAGCTTTTTGCCAAGACACTTTATGACGATCGGGTCGACCCGGTGGGTAACACCTTGGAAACGTCGGAGCCATTCCTAAAACAAAATATTTGGACTGGGCAAGCCGGCGTTCGACGAAAACTTCAGACCGGAGCCGACGTTGAAATTGGTCAAAAATTAGGGTTCGAAAACAGCAATGGCCGTTTCTTTAGCCCCCAAGATCAAGGCACGGCGACGATCTCGATCAACGTGAATCAGCCATTGCTTCGCGGTGGCGGCCGCCTGTACAACCGCAGCCAGATCATGCTCGCGCAAGCGACACAACAAGCGGGTTGGCAGACATTCTTGATCGGTTTCCAAGATGAGTTAATCAAAATAGGTGAATCCTACTGGAATCTGAATTATCGTCGTGGCGTCTTATTGCAAAAGCAACGCAATGTGAAGCGTGGCGCAGATGTGCTGGCCAAGTTGCAAGGCCGCGCTGATTTAGACTCAGTGCCAAGCCAAATCTTGCGTGCCCAAGCGGCAGTGGCGTCGCGCGAAACGGAGCTGTCGAATTCCTTGCGCGATATTGAAAATGCTCAGACTGAAATTCGCCGATTGATTGGCGACCGTGCCGGGTTGTCCACTTATGATGTAGAAATGATTCCGGCCGAAGCCCCGAGCTATGTTTACGAATCGCGGCCGTTCGATCAACTTGTTCAGCAAGCGATTGAAAACCGATCGGAAATTCGCGAAGCAGTTCAGCGGGCAAAAATCGCCGCAATTGAAAGCGACATTGGACGCAATGAAATGTTGCCAGAGCTCAACTTGATCTTGAGATCCTATATGTCGGCGCTGGAAGGGGACAGCGGAATCGAATACGCTTGGCAACAGCAATGGGTCAGCACAGCGCCTGGTTATGCCGCCGGCTTGGAATACGCAATTCCTTATGGTCGCCGTGCATCCAAAAGCCGTTTGACGCAACGCCAACTCAAATTGCAAAAGGTCAACGAAGAAATCGATGTCGTTATATTGGCTGTCGTTTCCGAAACCCAAGTCGCTGCACGCCATATCGATTCGGCTTTTAAGACAATGCAGGCCGCTGCCGGCGCCATTCACGCCGCGACCGCCGACCTTGAATATCAGTATCAGCGTTGGGAAGGTTTTGCCTTGGTGGAAGGCGACTTTTCCGAGGGCCAAACTCCAGTGACCTTGCTCGATCAGCTTTTGGACGCCCAACAAAGGCTTTCCAATTCCGAGGCCATCTATTCGCAGTCCGAATTTGAGTTTAAAAAGGCCCAGTTGGCGTTGAACCGGGCAACCGGAACCATCCTTCAACACGAACGAATCGAATTTTCGTCCGCTTGCAACGACGGACTCCCTTCGTTGCAGATCGATCAGCACAGCCGTTAAAACCGGAATCTTCAAATAAGTCATTTGCGTTTTCTAACAGCGCCAATTTCTTGAGCTACCTTTGACCAATTGCTGACGGTCGGAATTGATCGGCGTCGAAGTTTGACGTCCAGATTGTTGGCCCCAAAAAAGGTTGTGGTTTCCATGACTTACTCGAAAGTTTCCGCGATTCGATCACGATCGCGCGTTCGACTTTACGCGTTGACTGCAATGATCGCGTTCGTAATTGTTTCCAGAGCCGAGGGCCAGATCGAAGGCTTTACCGAACCATTTCGGTCCACCGAGCTCGCCAGTGAAGAGTCGGGTACGATTACCAAGCTGCACATCGTCGCGGGCCAAATTGTAAAAGTTGGCGATCCTATTGCGACATTGGATGATCGTGTACAACGCCTTAAAGTCGAATTGGCAGAACACTTGGCCAAATCAAATAGCAGCCTCGAGGCAGCTCGCCAAACGCTGGAAAAACGCGACGTTATGTTGCAGCGATTACAGCAAATGCGCGACAAAGGTCATGCGGCGGAAAGTGAAATTGTTCGCGCCGACCTGGAACGCACTATCGCCTATTCGCGCTTCCTGGCCGCGGAAGAAGAAACAATTAGCCGTGAAATTGACTTGCGCCGCAGCAAGTTCGAATTGGAACGACGCACCATCGTCGCGCCATTCGATGGCGTTATTGAAAGCATTCATCGCCATGAAGGAGAGTTTCTGTCACCAGTAAAACCCGAAATTGTTCACTTGATTCAAATCGACTTGCTGTTGGCCGTTTTTCCCATTCCGTCGTCCCAAGTTCAATCATTGCAAACAGGACAAGAAATCACGGTCAAATTCGATGACGGCTCGTCGTTTCTCGGAACGGTACAACTCGTTGCACCAACCACCGACGCACAAAGCGACACGGTCCAAATCAAAATTATGCTCAACAATTCATTAGGCAAGCTCCGCAGTGGCCAACGTTGCTACTTGCCACTTTAACGTCCGACATCACCGGTCACCGCTACCAATGAGACATTTCGCTTAACCCGGAGCCAACGGCGACGGCACTTAGCGCGACGTCAACTTCGCCAGCGCCGCGTTCGCGACTCGAAGAAATACTCGCCATGGCCGAATCCAATTCGTCATCCGCTCCAACCACTGAATCGCAGATGTCCGCAGCATCGGCTCGGCCATTTCGACTCGAATCAAACAATACTTCTGGCGAGGGGTTGCCCACAGCCCTCGAATTGGCCAAGCTCGCGAAGTCCTGCCACTCCAAGCTCGAGTTTGTTCGTCGAGCAGCTAACCCGCTTGTGACCTCAAGGCAACTTACAACGCTATGGTATTTGATCAAAACGGACGACAGCAAAGACCTGCAAGTCATCTCACTTTGGGACGACGACTCCAAACGACTTTGGCCTGTGGTTGAACCGGAGTTGCCGGAGGCGTTGAAGCAGATTTCAGCCAATGGCAAAACTGTCACGGTTCGCATCCAATCACTTCCCAGCCACGTGCTGCGTGTGACCGCGGTCGCGACGCAATCTGATAATGTCGATTATCTTTGCGCACTATCGTTGAACCGCGCGAATCCGCTGGTGCAAGAGTATTGGCTGAACGCAATCGCTGCGGGCGTTCAAAACTGGGAGGCGAACAAGTCTGCCGAAACGATACATGGCCAAAATGAAATGCTCGCTCAATGGATCGGAATTTCCCAAGCCATTCTTTCCGGATCCGATCAACAAACCAGCTTATTTCTAGCCGCTAGCGGCCTTCGAAAGGTTCTTGGCGCTGGACAAGTCGCAATTGCCTTGTGCGATCCGGATCGTGCGAACCGGCGACTTGTCGCATTGTCGGACGTCGAATCATTTGACATGACGAGTCCGCTGATCAAGCAAATTGAGCTGGCTGCCTGCCTGCCGCTAGATAGCGAAGGCGAATTTACTTGGTGCCACGAGACCAACGAAAGCCACCCTCAACCGACGCTGCGAGATTTTTCCGTCGCGGCGAATCACGAGGCGTGTTTTGCTGCCCGAATGCAGGCCCAAGACGGAACGGTCGTCGGTTCCATTCTCATCGGCGGAAGCGCAGCGACTTTAACGCCGTCTCAACGCCAAGCCCAAATCAATCGTCTCGTCGGCTACTTGGCCGAAAATCTGGCCGCGACGTTGGCAGCTCATATGCCTTTATCGCTGCGGCTTGCGCAAACGGTTCGCCGCACGATGCGTCATCGCTGGATGAAAATAATTTCGTGGATCGTCGGCGGATGCGCTTTGGCATTGCTGTTACCTCTCCCCTATCGAATTCACTGCGACTGTCAGTTGCAACCGATGACACGACGATTTGTGTCGGCACCATTCGAAGGTGTTTTGGCTGAGTCGCTAGTTCGGCCAGGTGATTTGGTGAAACCTGGCCAAGTGCTCGCGCGACTCGACGGCCGTGCACTTCGAATGAAGCTCTCCGGACTGGAAGCTCAAAAAAGCGGCGAAAACAAGCACCACAAGTCGGCTTTGGCACAAGGCAATATCGCCGAGTCGCAAATGGCATTAGCCGAGTGCAATCGTTTAAGTACAGAAATCGAAGTGTTTAATAGTCGCCTCAACGAACTAAATATATGCAGCCCGATCGCCGGGATGATTGTCAACGGCGACTTGGACAAAGTGCAAGGTGCTCGTCTTGAAATGGGTCAAAGTCTTTTCGAAGTCGCACCCTTGGATCAAATGCGGGCCGAAGTCGCCATTCCTGAATCCGAAATTCGCTTCGTCCGCCCGGAGTTGTCCAGTCGAATCTTGCTCAATGCCTACCCGTATCAATCTTGGACGGCGACTATTCAAAGCGTCCGCCCGCGCACAGAAATTCGCGATGACGAATCCGTTTTCATTGCCGAAGTTGTCTTCGATAACGAACAAAACCAAATGCGTCCGGGTATGAAAGGCCAAGCCCGCGTAAAGTCGGACTTTCGTTTGCTTGGCTGGATCCTGTTTCATCGCGCGTGGGAAACCGTTCGCCGCGCGTTCTACTGGTAACAGTGTGAAGTATGGAATCATCCGCCCCAACGACGACGGTGAATCGGCCGCCCGATGAAGCCATGCTTGGCAGCAGTCTCAAACTGCGCGGCGATCTGCGATTTAGTTTGGCGCAGCAAAGAGGAAAACCGCTGTACTTGGTGGAAGACGCCGTCCGTTCAAAGTACTTTCACGTAGGACCAGTCGAATTTCAATTCGTGCGACTTCTCGATGGCGAACGCAGCGTTGCTCAAGCACTCGAATCCGCTAACGCACAGTCTTCCGACGACCAGCTCAGTTCTCAACAAGCCGTTTCCGTTTGCCAATGGCTTATCCAATCGAACTTGGTTCATTGCGAGTCGCCCGCCATGACTCAGCGGCTCATCACACAAGCCAACCAAATACAGTTCAGCAAGCGACTATCGTGGCTCAACCCATTATTCTTGCGCCTTCCGTTGTTTCATCCAAATAACTTTATCAAGCGATTGACTCCGTGGACCAGTTGGCTGTTTAGTCAATGGTTTCTGATGATCTGGCTTATTTTGGCCGGCGTTGCCACACATTGCATTTGGGAAAATTGGCAACGAGTCAGCGATCAGTCGTTCGGAATTTTCGCGCCAGGTCGGTGGCTGTGGATGCTCATGGGGTGGCTAGCCCTAAAACTAATTCACGAAATGGCGCACGGTGTCGCATGCAAAAAATTCGGCGGCGATGTCGGTTCGTCAGGCATTCAACTGATTTTGTTCGCGCCCCTGCCCTACGTCGACGTAACGTCATCGTGGCGTTTTAAAAGCCGCTGGCAGCGAATTTACGTCGCGGCCGCGGGCATGTATGTGGAGCTGGCGATTACGTTTCTGGCGATTATCGCTTGGGTTTCGCAGCCGACCGGCGTGTTCAGCGACTTGTGCTACAACATTTTTGTGTTGTCCGGGTTGACGACGGTACTGTTCAACGCGAACCCACTCATGCGCTTTGACGGATACTACATTTTTTCGGACTTGGTCGACTTGCCGAATCTGTACCAACGCGGGCAAGAAGCTTTGCGCCGCTGGAAAGCATGGTTGTTCCTGGGGATTGGCCAACCTCCGCAATTCGAATCATTACGCGACGGGGCTGTGATTACCGGCTACGGGATCGCATCGTTTTTTTGGAGAATCACCCTGAGTCTAAGTATCTTGCTCGCCGCTTCGACGTTGTTTCATGGTGCCGGGATCGCGATGGCCGTTTTGGCTGCCGCGATGTGGTACGGCCCGTGGTTGATTTCGGTTCGCAAGTCATTTGCCGATCCGAACCGCTGGGCACAAATCAGTCGTAAACGCTTGGCCGTTTCGGCAGCAGTGCTTGGCTGCATTGGGTTAATGGCGACGTTATTCCTGACATCATCAGCCCGCAAATCTGCTCCTTGTATCGTGCAGTTCAAAGATGAACAAGTTTTACGCGCGGCCTGCGACGGATTTATCGCCGCTATCCACGTTCGCGACGGCCAAACTATCACGGCAGGACAACTTTTGGTCGAACTTGACAACCAAGATCTGCGGCTCGAACTCACAGCGCTTGAATCCAGAGCAGAACAACTCAGTTTGAAATCCCGTTCGTTCCAGGCCTCAGGGCACTTGGCCGACTATCAGTCCATACAAAACGAATTGATTGCTGTGGAGCAGCAATTGATTGAAAAACGAGAACAAGTCAATCAAATGCAAGTTCGTTCGCCAATCGACGGATTCGTCGATCGAGCTCAAATCGATAACCTCATCAATAGTTTCGTCAAGCAAGGCGATCCAATGGCCGTTGTTTCGTCAAAGTCCTCAAAGGAGGTCCGCGTCTCGATCGCGCAATCGGATCTTGAATCCGTCAAACATAATGTGGGGCAGCTTGTCTCAATCGTGTTGCCCGGCGTGCAGACCATCAAGACCAACTTGTCGCGACTCGATCCTCGTGCAAGCGAAACTCCGTTACACGCGTCACTCGGCGCTTGTTACGGCGGACCGCTGGCCGTGAAAGCAACGGCCAATGGATCGGGAAAAACAGACTATGAACTGTTGTCCCCTTGTTTCTCCGCCTCGATAGCGCTGGACGTCGATTCAAGCAACCTGGTTCATAGTGGCCAGCGCGGAATCGTGCTGCTTCAGACTTCGCGGGAATCCATCGGAACGAATCTTTATTTACGAGCCCGCCGCTGGGTCTACCGCAAACTGGGCTGGCACGTCATCTGATAATCTGGGCTCATCCGCCGCGGCGGATGAGCCCCCTGATTCTCGTGTTCCTTGTTCGGTGTTCCTTGTTCGGCGTTCCGTGTTCGGCGTTCCGTGATAGTAGAGTAGGTTTCGTCACCTCGTTAGCTTGCCTTTCCTCACGCCTGTCGCCCACAGCTTCAAGCCTCAAGCCTTTCCCTGTAACTTGACTCGCGCGAACTGAATCGGCATAATCATCGTCGTCCTTAAACCTGCCCCCATCGTCTAGTGGCCTAGGACTCCGGGTTCTCAGTCCGGCAACTGGGTTTCGACTCCCCTTGGGGGTATTAGTCTTCAGTTGAAAAATGTAGGACGGGCGCCTGTGACCGTCGAAATCATCGAAAAACGACAGCCTGGG
>JANMEB010000701.1:0-2423 GCA_031376585.1 Planctomycetota bacterium
AGTTTGCAGCAATGAAAAAGTCAACAGCGAACCCAAAGTTTGTTTGCTGAACTCGCGACGAGAGATCACGTTCATCATCCGCTCCTTCGATTTGGGGATCGCAGCAATAGGCCAAGTTGATTGAGCGTACTTGGCGACGACATCGAAAACATTGTAATAAAATTCTAGTTCCCAAGCTCCGGCCTGAGAACAGGCTGTCCGCTGCGGCGGAGTGGAAACTGCCTCCCGAATTCGAGGCGGAAATAAGAGTCTGAGCCTCGATCGCAGTGCGTTCCCAGGCCGGAGCCAGGGAACGAGCCAGCGGCGGTTGCCCGCGTTGGCATTTTGGGTTGCTTTTGATTCAAATGATTAAGAGCCTGTCTGATTGCCAAAAGGCCCCCTCACCCTGCCCTTGTATGTTGCCGTGGAAAGAGAACGAAGATGTGCATAGTCCGTGTACCGTTTTTACACTAATCTGTCTTGATGAATAAGCTGAACACATCCCGCCGCCGATATGCAGATTTCTTAGAGAAATTTCGCCGCAATGAAGTCGGACAAGATGATCAATCCGAAAGAGATCGGGCGGCCGGTCAAGACGATGGTGCGTCGAATGACGAAGGAACAGCCTCACCGGATTCGATGGAAAAAGTGCCCAAACGGCTCGAAAAAAAGAAGCGCCGTCGCCAATACTTGCGGCTCTATTTTCGTGAGCTTCGACCGCACGCATCGAGCGTGACGCTGTTGGTGATACTTTCGCTGCTCATTGCCGGGCTGGAGCTAGTTCAACCTCTATTTTACCGACACATCGTCGACAACATCTTGTTGAAACCTGGACTTGAGACCGTCAACAGATTCGCCGCTTTGAATTGGATCGGCGGAATAGCGTTGGTGGCAGTCGTTGCGAGCCAAGCACTCGGAATTTTTAAAAACTATCGTCAACATCTCTTGAATATCAAAGTCATTTTGACGCTGCGTAGAAACTTATTCGACCGGATGCTGCGTTTGCCTTTGAAAAGGCTTTCCGACATGAAAACCGGGGGGATCATTTCGCGGCTGACCGATGACGTAAATACGACGACGGGCTTATTTGAAATGGCGATCGTATCGCCTACCGTTGCCGCCGTTCGCTTGGTGATCGCGATCGGGATTTTGTTTGCACTCAACTGGCAATTGGCCCTCACGGCAATCTCGATCATCCCGTTCGTGATGGCGATCAGTTTTGTTGCGGCGCGCAAGATTCGACCGATCTATCGACAAGTGCGCGACGACGTCTCGCTGGTGGATGGTCGCGTCGGCGAAGCCTTTCAGGGGATTCGTGCCGTCCGTGCCTTTTTGGGCGAGGCTCGCGAAGAGCATGAATTCGCCGTGGGACACAACACGATCACGCGGATGAAGCTGTTTGCCAGGAAAAAGGAATTGATCTTGTGGAGCAGTTGGGGATTTCTGCTGGCGACCATCGGGCTGGTGATTTTTTGGGTCGGTGGCTATTTGTATATTAACGGGCGGGCGTCGATCGGCGATATCACGGCCTTCCAAGTCTACACCTACATGTTGCTCAACCCAGTGTGGCAGATCGTCAATTCTTTTTCGGAATTGCAACGCTCGTTGGCGGCGATGGAGCGAGTCTTTGAAATTTTAGAAACGCCTGCCGATAAGCCCGACGCCGTGGGCGCGGTCAACGCTCCGGCAACCGTCGAAGAAATTGATTTTCGCAATGTCGGGTTCGCTTACGAAAACAACAAGCAAGTGATCGAGCGATTCAATCTGAAAGTCCAAGGCGGGACGGTAATCGCGCTCGTGGGCAAAAGCGGTGCCGGGAAAACGACGATCACAGATCTGCTGGCCCGGTTTTACGATCCGACCGACGGTCAAATTTTGTTGAACGGAAGCGACTTGCGTCAGTTGAAGTTGAGAAGTTACCGCAATCTGTTGGGCGTCGTTCAACAAGACGTTTTTTTGTTTGATGGCACGGTTCGCGAGAATATCGCTTATGCCGAACGCAACGCCACACTCGCCGAAGTTTTGGATGCGGCCAAGCGCGCCAACGCGCATGAGTTCATCGAAAAACTTCCCTATGGCTACGATACGATGATTGGCGAACGCGGCGTTAAACTATCCGGTGGGCAGCGGCAGCGGATGTCGATTGCCAGAGCATTGTTGGCCGATCCGAAGATCTTGATTTTGGACGAAGCAACCAGCAACTTGGACACCGAGAGCGAACAATTGATCCAACAATCTTTGGACGAACTGCTCAAGGATCGCACGACGTTCATGATTGCTCACCGCTTGTCCACCATCGCCCACGCCGATCAGATCGTCGTCATGGACCACGGCAAGATCGTCGAGATCGGCACCCATGAACAGTTGCTCAGCCGACAAGGCATGTATGCGGAAATGGTCGACCGCCAACAAACTGCCATGATGTTGTAACGCCCCGCTTTTCA
>JANMEB010000705.1:0-4457 GCA_031376585.1 Planctomycetota bacterium
ATCAGCAGATACGACAATGGTTGCCCGTGGCTCTCCATTTTCCACCAACAGCAGACCCCGCTCATTGGACGCCAGCCCCACATCCAGAGGCAACGAATGCAATCTGTCGCCGCGCGTTGGCTGCTGTCCCGGCAGCACACCTACGAAACCAAACAGCCAAATAAGTAACACCGATATTCTTAAACGTAACATGTGAACGCCCCGATTTGCAAAGTGTTTGACGTGGCCGAATTCATTCCTGATTGCACTCGCTACATTGCTTCAGTATCAAAATCCATGACCTGCGTGAATTGACCAGCATTACACTTTGATTCTGTTCGTCAACGGGCTACGCAGACCACCAACCCAATCCCATGAATGATTCAAACAATGAACCGCATCCTCACGCTCCTCGGCGCGCTGCTCGCTTCGGTTGTCCCGGTCCACGCCGCAGACGAAACATTGGATCGGCCTAACATCGTGTTCATCCTTGCTGACGACCTCGGCTACGGCGATGTTGGTTGCTACAACGCGGAATCCAAAATCCCCACGCCAAACATCGATCGGCTGGCACGCGAAGGGATAAGTTTCACCGACGCTCATTCTCCCTCCACGGTTTGCACGCCCAGCCGCTACAGTCTGTTGACCGGCCAGATGGCCTTCCGCATCCCTTATCGCGGCGTCTTCACCGGCGCGGGAGGGCCTTGTCTCATCAAAGAGGAGCAACTGACACTGCCGCAGATGCTCCGCAACCAAGGCTATGCCACGGCGATGACGGGCAAGTGGCATGTCGGCCTGAGTTTCTTTGACCAAGCCGGGCAGCGCATTACGAAAGAAGACGTCGAAGGCGTAAAGCTGATCGATTACTCGCGCGCGATTCCGGACGGGCCGATCCATCGCGGTTTCGATCGGTTCTTCGGCACGGCCTGCTGCCCGACCACGGATTTTCTATATGCCTTCATCGACGGCGATCGAATTCCGGTGCCGCCCGTCGCCATGCTCGACAAGTCAAATCTGCCCAAGCATCCGTATGCCTTCGACAATCGCGACGGCATGATCGCGCCGGACTATGACCTCGAAGAAGTCGACATGGTCTTCCTGCAAAAGAGCCAGGAGTTTCTCGAAGAACACGCGAAGGGCCATCCGGAAAAACCCTTCTTCCTCCTGCACTCCACGCAAGCGGTGCATCTCCCTTCGTTTGCGTCGAAACAGTTTCAAGGCAGCACGAAAGGCGGACCGCACGGAGATTTCATCCACGAACTCGACTTCATTGTCGGCGAACTGATGAAGACTTTGGAGCGGCTTGGAATGGCGGACAACACGGTTGTAATGTTTAGCAGCGACAACGGACCGGAAACCACCAGCGTTGTTCACATGCGAGCCGACTTCGGTCATGACGGCGCGCGACCGTGGCGTGGAATGAAACGCGACCAGTGGGAAGGCGGACATCGCGTCCCGTTCATCGTCCGCTGGCCGGGAAAAGTCGCGGCCGGCAGCACCAGCGACCAGACGGTCTGCCTGACCGATGTCATGGCGACTTGCGCGGCGATGACCGGGGCCGTGCTACCGGCGAGCGCCGCCGAGGACAGCTTCGATCTTCTGCCCGTCCTGCTCGGGAATGAGAATGCTGCGCAAGCTCGTCCCTACACTTTGCACCAGACCATCAGCCTCGCGCTCGCCATCCGCAAGGGACCGTGGAAATACCTCGATCACCGCGGATCGGGCGGTAACAATTACGACCAAGGCGAGCTCAAAAGCTTTGCTTTCCTCGACACCGCGCCGGATGCGCCCGGCCAGCTCTACAACCTCGACACCGATCCCGCAGAGACCGTGAATCTTTATTTCAAACATCCCGAGATCGTAAGCGAACTCAAGTCGCTGCTGGAAAGCAGCAAACTTCAGGGACGTATCGCTCCGGCGAAGTGACAGCGTTGGCATCGCCAGCGCAAACAAGTATTGCGGCCGATCGGATGGTTGCCTTTTTCCGAGGACAAGAATCTGGGACGCGGGAGCACCTTGGGCGGAAACACATTTGGACAAGCCCAGCTCTCCGTGTCGGCGAGGAGATGAAACGAAGAGAAACGCCGTCAAAATTGGACGGTTCCCTGTTAACTCCTTCATCGCTCCTGAACGGTGAATCCGAAGGTTTTCGCTTCCACCGCGTATCCATCCTCGTCGAACAAGCCCATCCCGTTTTGGTTGATCCACGCCTTCACCGCGCCAGGCTTGAAACGAAGCGTCACCGTGTACGCCTTGCCGTCGGCGTCAAACTGCCCGGGCGTGACAACCTCATACTTTCCTTCCGACTGGAACGAGAGACCGCGGCTAGACTGGTCCATCGTTCGATCAAACTCGATCCGGATCTTCACTTCTTGATCCGTCAGTATGCTTCCATCTTCTGGAAGGACCTTGAGCGCCATTGGCACTCGCTCGCGGATCGTGTCCATTGATTCGGTCGGACGCGCCAGGGCTTTCTCGATCTCCGGCATGAACGACTTGAATGTCGGGTACGTTGCGCGGTCCGCGTCGAACCGCTCGAGGGCATCTGTGAGTGTGGCCGTCCACAGAAAACCACGTGAGGTCTCCTTCTTTTGATGTTTGCGTCCGGCCTCGCTTCCCTCGTACTTGCGGATCAAGTGCGTTACGGAAGCCCGTACGAGCGATTCGTAGAGCGCCGTCCGCGGCTCGCCGTACGCCTGCGCCGCCAACGCCTGCCCTCGCCATTTCTGCAACTCCTCGCCTGCCGGGAGCAATGTCTCCAAATGCCGGTCCACAAGCGGGTTCACAAACGGATGGCAGAACTCGTGCAGGACCGTGTCACGCGCTGAATCCGGAAAGACCGGCAGCCCGTCCGCGTCCCATGTCCACGCGCCAATCGTCGGAAACACCACCACTCGCCCATCGGGATACCGAACGCTGCTCCCGTAGTTCGCTGGCCCGTTAAGCAGCCCGATCAACACACAGGAATCCTCGGGAATGACATCGCCAAAATACTTCTCGATCCATTTTTTGATCGGTTTTTTGGCGAGCATCTCGCGCATCCTGACCTCGGCCACTTCCCGAAATGGCCGCTGCAAATCCCAGAACGCCGAAAACTCCGTGTCGCGCACGAAGCGTTGGAGTGCCCCGGCGAATGCCCGCGCCGATGCGGCGTCCCAGCGTGCGTCGAGCGTTTCCGGCCAGGGTTCGAGCGGCACAAGGAACTCGCACGACTCCACATCCCTCAGGTGCGCCGCGAACGACGCCACGGCATCGAACCCAATGCTCCGTTCCTCACGTAACTTCTCGGCCATCACCAACGCCTCGTGCCCGGTGTGCTTGGCGAAATGCGCTGCCGCAGCGCGTGAATAAGCGGACTCGGATGACGGCTGGTTGTATTCGTTCGCTTCGATGAGCCGAAAGACGATGCTCATCGCCTCCATCCGCGGGTCCACAGCCACCAGAATGGCGTCGCTTGCCTGTGACGCGGCGGGGGGCTTCCCCGGCTGCGTCGCGCCGACCGGAGTGCTCATCTCCGTCATAAAACACGCCGCCCACATGACAATCAACAACCTGCTCATTGCGCGCCCCTTCGCACTATTGACCATGCTCGCCGTACAGCCGTCACGTCGCCTTCGCAACAATGCCCGTCCTCTTCTTTTACCATGAACGAGAAACGCCAAAATTCAACTCAACGCGTTTGCGCTTGAGCCCCGTTTGGCATCGTTCAGCAAAAGCTCCGCTGCTTTTCTAAACGTCTGCAACGCGACGATCTTTCACCGAAAATGGAATTGAAAGCGTTTTTGTCAAATATTCAAAACGTGACGACTGCGGGTTCAAGATGACCGGGAAATTTTCTCTGTTCTCTCGCCATTGCACACCCCAGCAAGGCATTCGAAGATTCTCTATTCAGCCCCGTCCCGACTATGAGGATGCCTGAACAACTAAGTGGCACTGGCCATGCCAGTGTCGTTCAAAACTTGAGCGGGAACGACTGGGTGGGGAGTATTTCACATTTGCCGAATTGGAGTTACGATGAATCCAAACAAAACACCCGCATTCGATCGGGTGGTTGGAATCAGGGCTTGAACCGGTTTGGGAAACTACTACTCTCGATGAGTTCGTTCTTCTCCATAACATATCATCATTTCGTTACGTCTTTCGGATAGATTCATGCGGGAGATCGAGCCGTGCTTTTCGGTTTTTACTATGTAAGGTTGTATGCGGTTGGCGAGGGTTCTACGGACCCGATCTTTGTTTCAGCCACGGTTGAGATGCCGTTTCAGGATGTTTACGCCTCGACAGCGATCACCTCGTTAACCACGGGAAAGATTCATGGCGTGGGAGGCTTCGGGGCGATCTACATCAAAAAGTTTGGATATAACAGGCCGGACGGGATTTTTGATGTGGTCGTTGCCGGCGCACTTCCCACCGAAAACGCGCTCTATATCCCCCAGTGCGGTTTTGTCGAAGTCCACCTGGCAGTTGTTCAAGCTGAG
>JANMEB010000656.1:0-4317 GCA_031376585.1 Planctomycetota bacterium
GGACGATAACGCTCTTGACAACTGGTAGAATTTTGCAATAAGTCGGTGCTCTCCTACTGTTTTTTGTAAGCCGGGAGCAGGTCGTTGACCATAGTGATTGCGGCGGGTCCAACGAGAACAACGAATATGCCGGGGAAGATAAACAAAACGAGGGGGAAGATCAGCTTTACGGCCGTTTTAGCCGCTTTTTCTTCGGCAATTTGACGGCGTCGGGTACGCATCGAATCGCTCTGCACGCGCAAGGCATGACCAATGCTTGAACCGAATCGGTCTGCTTGAATGATGATCGAGGAGAGGGCCTTTAAATCGTCAACACCGGCACGGTCACCCAAATCCGTTAAAACTTCCTCACGTCGGCGCCCCCACTGCAACTGTTTATTGCAAAGTTCAAATTCTCCGGCAATCGTTGGTTTCGAGTCTTTTAGCTCGTCGGCAACTTTTCGCATGGCTTGGTCAAGGCCTAAGCCGGCTTCGACGCAAACCACCATTAAGTCGAGTGCGTCGGGAAGACTCAAAAATATTCGTTCTTTGCGTTTCCTGGCCATGAGGGCCAAAATTAAATCAGGCAGGAAAAAGCTCAATAAGGCAATGCCAATGATCCTAACCAGAGCGTTCATCCCCAAGCCCATCGTGAGCGCGACGCCGCCACCGCCCAGCAAGCAACCGCAGATCATGCTGATGGTCTTGAGCGTCAGAAAGCTCGCTGCAGCTGCTTCATGTCGAAATCCAGCGTGATTCAATCGCTGAACCAGCTTGCCGGTTTCCTTCGCCGATTTCGGCTTAAATGGCTTTGATAGAGCTGGGGCAGCTTTTTCCAAAATTTTGGCAAAGCCTTCCGACGCTCTAACCGCGGACTTGGCTTCACCTGGACGTCGACTTTTCAACTGGTCCAAGCGCGATTCCGCTTTGGACTTTTTATTGAACAATTGATCAGAGACTACCCAAGCGCCGGCGCCGATCGCCGCGAATAACGCGACGGGAACGATGATTGCGTAGTCGATGGCTGCAAGGAGCATTGGTCTAAACCTTGATTGTAATGATTTTCTTGATAACGAGCGCGCCAACAATTTGCGAGATGACTCCGGCGATCATCATCTTTTGTCCAAGGGGGTCCGTGAACAGCAACATCACGTAGTTGTAATTCAATTTGAGCATCGTTGCGAACAAGACTGGTGGCAGCGACAACAAGACGATGCCGGACATACGACCTTCGCCGGTGAGGGCTTGAATTTGACCCCAAATAATAAATCGTTCGCGGATTAGGTGCCCGATTTTGTCGAGAATTTCGGCAAGATCGCCACCGGTTT
The DNA here is from genome assembly GCA_031376585.1 of Planctomycetota bacterium. Lineage (GTDB taxonomy): Bacteria > Planctomycetota > Planctomycetia > Pirellulales > Pirellulaceae > JANMEB01. The sequence goes on from JANMEB010000656.1 coordinate 1,308, forward strand.
GTCGTTGCAGAATCACGGCGGTAACGAAAAACTTTAAATCGACATTGGGAACGCGTTCCGTCATTTGGCGCAATGCATTGTCCATGGCCATACCCAAATTTTGTTCTTCGTAACAGCGCGAGAATTCCGGGCCAAGTGGCTCGGCCGTCTGTTCCGCTACGAGTTGTATGCCGGCGGGCAAGCTATGTCCGGCGCGAAGTCCACGCGACAACAATTCCAGCGCTCCAGGCAACTGTGCGCCAAATCGTTTCAACCGTCGACGGCGCTTGAACCAAAGCCAACCGAGTGGTAGCAATGCTCCAAAAAACACGAATAACGGCGCAAAAATCTTCCACGGCGCGGCGACGTACCAAACAAGGGCCGCGCCGATTCCAGCACCCGCGACGATGGTAATAAATTTGTTCGTTGCCATCGGAACGCCGGCTTGGTCAAGCTGGCGGCGCAAATTGAAGAACTTGCTTACGATCTTTTCGACATAGTTGGGCATGACATTGAGCGGCGACAACAACACCGAGACACTTTCGTCCTTGCGGACGCCGCCGCGGCCACCGTTGCGCGTGATATCGCTCAATCGTGCCGCCAAATCGTTGTCGTCTTTGCCGCGCAGGGTGAACGCCAAGCCGCCGATTAGGCACGCGACACAAACGAATACCGATGCGATAATGAGAATTTGGATCATTGTGTTTCGCCGCAGGGAAAACTAGTAAGGGTTGGTCGCCAATGACAACAAATGTGATCGCGACCGATTGGAATCAACTGTCCTGTAGCATGACGCGTTCGCGGAAAATACTCGCCGGCAATCGAACGCCAGAAGACTCCATTCGATCCATGCATTTCGGACGAATGCCAGTACAGATAAACCGACCAATGGCTCGGCCGTTTTCGTCAACACCGTCTTGGACGTATCTAAAGATGTCTTGCATGACGAGCGTGTCGTTTTCCATGCCGACAATCTCAGTGATGTGGGTGACGCGACGCTTGCCGCCTTGCAACCGGCTAGCTTGAATTACCAAGTTAACGGCGCTGGCGATTTGCGTTCGCATCGCTTTTATCGGCAGGTCGAACCCGGACATCATGATCATGGTTTCCAGACGAGCGATGCAGTCACGGGGCGTATTGGCGTGGGCCGTTGTCATCGAACCTTCGTGACCGGTGTTCATGGCTTGTAGCATGTCGAGTGCTTCGGCACCGCGGCATTCGCCGATGATGATGCGTTCAGGACGCATGCGCAAACAGTTCTTTACTAAGTCCGTGGCGGTCACCGCACCGCGGCCTTCGATGTTGGCCGGGCGCGTTTCCAGTCGCACGACGTGATCTTGTTGCAATTGCAATTCGGCCGCGTCTTCAATCGTGATAATACGATCCGAGTTGGAAATAAAGCTGGACAAGGTATTCAGCAGCGTGGTTTTACCTGAACCCGTACCGCCTGAAATAACAATGTTGAGCCGGGCTTTCATCGCCCCTTCCATCAACATCACCATTTCTGGTGTAAAGGCTTTGAAGGCCAACAGGTTTTCGAGCTTCAGCGGATTCGAACCGAATCGCCGAATGGACATAGCGGCTCCATCCAGCGCTAACGGCGGAATGATCGCATTAACGCGCGAACCGTCTTCCAGGCGAGCGTCGACCATCGGACACGTTTCGTCAACGCGCCGACCGACTTTAGAGACAATGCGATCGATGATTTGTAACAAGTGCGAGTTGTCGCGGAATTTAACGTCTGTCTTTTGCATCTTGCCGCCACGTTCCACGTAAACATTGGACGGGCCGTTGATCATGATATCGCTGATCGTGGGATCTTTGAGCAGCAGTTCAAGCGGACCCAAGCCGAACGTTTCATCGAGCACTTCCTCAACCAGACGTTCGCGTTCGGTCCGATTGAGCATCGTGTTTTCCGCGTCACACAAATGTTCAATGACGGACTTGATCTCGCGGCGCAATACGCCACCCTCCATCTCGCTCACTCGATTCAAATCGAGCTTGGCGATCAGCTTTTGGTGGATGCGTAGCTTAAGTTCGTTGAATTCGGCCGTCGATTCAGACGTAAACGATGCTGTTTGTGCGTTCATAGATTCAGCGCAATTGAGTAATTTCTTGTGGCGATAAAGTCACCGCAACGAGAAAACATAGCCCACCCTTGGCAACATGCGGCTGCGATCAAGTTGTTTTTTTGCGTCGTTTTTCTCTGGTCCGCATAACCGGAATTTTCTGCGTTGCCAGACCAACGGCATCGCTAGAGACAATCGGCATAAGCCGCAACGCATGCAACTGCGCGGTGACTTGGTCGGCGACGAAAGCACGTCGCATAATAGAAGAGTGACCAACTGGTCAAAAGCGCCGGCGAGCTAGTTGCCGTCGGCATCTAGTATTATCGTGTCGAGTTCAAACTGCGTGTCGCCCGAAAGCGGCGCAGATTGCAACTGTTGGATTTGCAATGAAAGCTGCTCGATCAACTCCTGCTGTTGTCGAACTTGCTCTTGAAGCTGTTCGATGGTATCGCCAGCGGCATTGGACACGGAAACCGAGCCCTGCTGCCCGCTCCCTACGACAAGCTGGTTCTCGGCCGCAGAGGGAAAATAAATTGGACCGGAGCGAGAGTTTACGCCACTTGAGTTCGTGGAATTCGCTGCCGAGAGTACGGATCGCAACCCGGCATTTGATTGCGAGTTCGGCGAGACAGCCGGAATTTCGCTCAAATCCGGCGGTGCCGAAGCGTCAATATTGCTCGGAGCATTTTGAAGCTGTTTTGCTTCCGGCGAAGTTTCCGTCGCCGTACCAAATCGTGCCAACGCCTTTTCCGTCTTCCGATTCCGCACGAACTCAATCACAACTTGATCGCCGTTGTTCAACGAGGCCAACACGCCGTCGAGTGACTTCAAGCTATTCGTGGGAATTCCCCCAACGGAAACAATTTGGTCGCCGGACCGAAGCCCCGCCTTGCCAGCGGGCGAGTTTGGACCAACTTCACTTACCATCAACTTCTGCGACGGCAGGAATTTGGGATCCAGTT
>JANMEB010000677.1:0-26889 GCA_031376585.1 Planctomycetota bacterium
CGCCGGCGCCGTCCCGTGCAGGACGTACAACATGTTGTTCTTCTCGTCGTGCTCAGGCACGACATGGTCTGGGTCGATCTCGGTCGAGAACTCCGGCACGATGCGCGGGTCGTTCGTCGTCCGCGCCTCGAAGTCAGCACGTTGGCAAGCTTGGTCGGGAATTGAGTTGCCGCCAAATCGTAGACTTGAAAAACGATTTCGTTGGTCACAAGTTTTCCAAACCGATCGCGCGATTCGACCACGGCGCGATAGGCACCGGCGGGTAGCGTTGCTTGAACGGTCGATTTGCCCTCGCCATTGGTTTTCCAAGCTTGTTCGTTGACTTGATCGCCGCTGGGCCAAGTGTTGATGTCAGACCAATCGGGAGGCGAGTCGGGCAATTTTTCAGCGGCAAAATCGAAAATTCCACTGAAGTAATACCAGCGACCGGATAACGGGGCGCGATGGACTTTTTCGGGTGACTGAAGCTTGAAGACACGCAATGTTCCGTCGACCGATTGTGCAATGCCGTCAAGCGTCGTCGTACCGACGGCGAACTCAACTGGCTTGTCGATGACTTGCCAAGCGTTTGCCGAAATGCTGGTTTCAAGTGCGACATAGCCAACAGTAACTGCGGTCGATGAGGATCGAGTCTCCCCCGTGGTGTCGGTGACATCGGCGTAAACGGTGAACTGGAATTTGGGCTGACCGGCTTTAGGAACCGTTCGGTCGGGAGTTGCGGTGAATTGAATTTGGAATGTGCCATCGACGGCCGTTGTGGTCGTGCCGTGCGCGATTTCCTGACTTGTGGAAGTAATCGGCCACCACCAGCAGCGCCAATACCACCAGGGCGGGAAACGGACTTCGCGCACGACGCGATATTGCACGTTGGCACCGTCGATTGGCGCGGACGTGTATGCAATTGCTTTGCCTGTGACGTCGACTTTGTCTTCGAGGCGCGGAGCAGTTTTTGGAGGATCGACCGTCACAAAAAATTTCGGACGCTTGTATTCCTCGACGTTGAATTGCGTTTGGCCGCCGGGGCCATCGACGACTCGCAGCGACATCGTGCCCGTTCCCCGATCGCGGGGAGCGGTGAAGCTGCCGCTGATCGACCCGTAGGCGTTGGACGTAAATGTCTGCTTTTCGATTTCTTGACCGTTGGCGTCATTCAGGGCCACGGTGACGCGATTGTTGGCAAGCGTTTCGTATTTGTCGTTGACTTGGTCGAACTTTAAAACGACACCCTTGAATTGAACCGTTTGGCCAGGTCGATAGATCGAGCGGTCAGTAAAGAACACCGTCGAGTTGTTTGAATAATCCGGTTGCCCATGGTCGTACATCCAAAGGCCATCAAACGTCGCCAACGAATGGTTACCGGATCGGGCCACCAGATAATATCGCCGTTGCTGTTCGCCTTTCCAGTGAAAAAATCCGTCTTCGCCAGTTTTTACTGTCGAGACGAGTTCAAGCACTTCACGGCGACCGGTGTTTTTTTGTTGCCAAATTTGAACTTCGGCGTCGCGAATGGGTTTTCCCGATTCGGCGTTGAGAACGATTCCCTCGCCATCGCGGCTGGGAGTATCGCGCACGACGATGGCTAGGTCGCTGACCCAAAGCTCGCAGAAGGAGACGACGTTTGCAGCTTCGGAAAATTGTTCGTTGTGGCTGGCGATCAGGTAGTAGGAACCGGGCGTCAGATCGTCGGGTGCCGGCAGCGATTCCTTTCGTTCTCGGTAGTCGCTAGTTTCCGGCAGATCGCTGGACCATTCGCGAACGGCTGGTTTGCCAAGCAGTTTCTGGCGTTGCTCGTATTCAATATTTTCTGGGCTCCAAGAGCCAGATTTGGCCCACTCGGCGAAATCGAACGGTACCAATCGGAAGTAAACCTTGCGAACATTTCGATACGTGACGTCGATCGTTGGAAGTGGCTTGGCCCAAACTCGTTCGGTAGTGATGGACGCTGATGGAGCTTCGACCGCGGCGACTAGATTCCGGCAGTGATTAGAAAAGCGGCTTTCGGGAAAACGTCGGATGGCCTGCAATGCGACTTCGCGCGCTTCCACGAGCTTGTTTTGCGAATGCAACAGGGCGCTTAAGTTCGCGGCGGCCGACGATGAATTTTCTAAAGCAATATTTGTATCGATGAATTTCTCGAGAGCTGCGGCGTAACGAGCGGCTTTTTCCTCGCCGTAAGCCTCTGCATGGCCAAACGCGAGCCGATGCAGGTCGGCGTCCAAACGCGCCAAGGGCGAATCGTCGGTGGCGTGAAAGGCAAGGATGTCTTGATAAAGGCGAAGTGCTTTTACGGTGGGTGAATTCGAGTCGGCGGGCAACTGCCAAGCGCGAAAGTCTTCGATAGACGCGAAGATCGCGGTATCGGCAGACAAATCAAATGCATTTTGTGGCCGAGTCCGCTGCTCCGCAATGCTGTAAAACTGAATCGCCTCGAATGCCAGGAAATCGAACATGGTCGGACGATACTCGTCGGACAACGTCCCGGCTTCAAGGAGTTCGTCATAGTCCTTCACTGGAATTTTTTGCAATGTGGCGCGATCGGCAAGTGCGTCGGTGAAAAGCTTGTCGGCTTCGTCAAGAATTCGATTTAGATCCCAAGTGACAAAGTCGGCGCCAGGAGGGACCGACGTTTGCGTTCGCTGCATGAACTGCCAACGATTCTGCTGATAGTAATTCCAGTACCAATTCGCCAAGATGGCTTTGAGAACAGGCTGAGACTCGGCTGGGTATTGACCGATTTCCTTTTGTAGCAGTTTGATCGAAACGGCTTGATCGCCTCCTTCAATCTGGCTTTGGATTTGATACTTGCGGCAGACAGCTCGGATCGCCTCGTCGAAATCTTTTTCGGCATTTGCCGTTTTGATAATGGCGTCGAGTTCTTCGATCGCAGTCTTGGGCAGACCTTTGTTCAACGCGGCGTCAACTTTTTTCCACATTTCGCTTCGATCGTCTCCATTTTTTTCATCGGCCAGGCTTGTCCCAGTGCTCGTCGGAACCTCAGGATGATTGTCGGGTAACTTGGAATCAATCTTTGTGGATCCTTCGCCGTTGTTCAATTTTTGGTGGCTAGGATCAGGCAGTTGTTGGCTTGGACAACCGACGGCCGCGCACAGGAGTAAAAACCCAACCAAAGAATGTCGTATCATGGTGTGGCATCTCCTTATGTTATGCGAATCAATTCCTAGCGTTGACTGAATCTGGACAACGAAACAGAAACTAAGTTCAGTTGTGCAATTTATTGCGGAACATAAAACCTCCAGGGACTGAACCCTCTCGTATTGAGGTTGTGTTTCCAGCTTTTAGACATCTTACCTAGTTGATTTGTTACACAAAACAACCCGTCCGCCGATTGTAAGCAGTTGGTAACCCCTTTCGCCGCACAGAATGCTTAATCGGTGTTGCGTCGCGTGAGCTGGTCGCGAATTTCCGCAGCAAGCTCATACTGTTCAGCGGCGATCGCATCGTCGAGGCGTTCTTGCAAGGTTCGCCCGACGGAATATTCCGAACGGATCGTTTCGCGGAACTCCGTCAAGCGTTGCACAAGTTCGTCTTCATCGAATTGCTCTTCGACTTCGAATTCCGCAAAGACCTCGCGCAATTGATCGAGGCCCAGGTTGATTATTTCGATCGCCGGTTCGGCACCTGCATTCGTTTCGAAGCAACGGAGCGCGGCCGCTTTGATGCGATGATACAGGACGAAAGGCCGGTACTGCTCATGTGAGATCGTCCATTCGTCGTTCGGCGAGTGTTGCTTGCAAAAGTCCATCATTTCCAACGTGTGGTCCGCGTCGCTGATGGCCGCATCGAACCGCTTGAGTTGCAACCAACAAACCCGGCGATGGTAGAATTGGACGAACTCGCGGTCGATTTCCGAGCATTCGTCTTCGGTCAATGCGAATTCGTCACCGAGTTGTTTGGCTTTCTGCCTCAAAAACTGCAAATAGGTTGGTTCACCGCCGGGCCGCCAACCATCGGGCCGGTCGGTGACCTCCAATTGCAACAAGCCAAGATCGATCCGCAATTGGATGATTTCGCGTTGCGGCAGCTCAAGCAATCGAACGCTGACACTATTCGGGTCAAACGTCCAATTCTTAAGAATGGAGTCGATAGTTTTTGGGTCGTGATCCATGCGGAGCCGATTCAGGCGGTTGGGAAGTTTGAATTATAACGGCGAGTCGCGATATCGCTAGTTCGAGGCATTCGATGCCCGAATCAATCGCCGCTGCCGGGCTTGCGGCGCATTCGCTTTTGCGTGGATTGGCGTTTTTTATTATCGAGACGCCTTAGTTTCGACCCTTTGGTTTTCCGAGTTGGGATCCGGCGCTTGGGTGGATGCTCAACCGCCAGCAACATCGCGCTGAGTTTTTCCAAACAATCAGCGACATTGCGTCCCTGATCGCGATAACGCTGACTTGTAAGGATGAGTTCGCCGTCCTTATTGATCCGGGTGGCGAACTTTTGCCGAAAGCGTTGCTTGACACTGTCGGGAAGGCTCGCCGATTCGACCACCGACCATTTCAATACGCCTTTGGAATTCACCTTGTTGACATTTTGTCCGCCGGGGCCCGAGGAGCGGACAAACGAAAAACGAAATTCGTGCTTGGGGATACTGATTTGGGGAGATACTCGCAACATCGAGAAGGTCACTTGCGCATTGAAGCAGGTAATCGTCGAGGCAACCTTGGGGCAAAATCGCTAAACGTGATCGAGCCGCGACAAGTTCGCAGGTGAATCATCAGACGAACTCGCAGTCGACTTGGCGACGAGTGTTGAATCGAACATTCCAGGAACATATTTTGCCAGCGAGTCAAGCAATTGAAAGGCGTCCATAGAAGCGATGTCGTCTCCGAACAATTCGAATTCGTAGAATCCGCGATAATCGGCTTGCTCCAAAGCCTGAAACCACTCGCCCAGCGCAATGGTGCCGCGTCCCGGCAGGCAGCGATTTGGCTCACAATTCGAAACGCATCTGCGATCGGCAAGCTGCACTAGAGCCAAGCGATCCATATTGGCGGTCAGGTCGGCCAACGTTGCCAATTGGCAGCCGAAATAATACAAGTCCAGGACAATTCCTAAACTCTTGGCGGGAAATCTTTCAATGAGGTCCAGGCCTGAGCGGATTTGATCCACAAACGTGAATTTGCCGCCACTCGCGGAGTGCATCGGCTCCAAAGCCAATCGAACGCCAAAATCTTGAGCAACCGGAACTAGTTCAGATAGTGCCGCGTTGAACAATCGATGGGCGTGACGGTGCGTGTGGCCGTTCGTCGAACCAGGATGAACAATCAAGCACTCGGCTTGCATAATCGACGCCGAACGAATGGCGGTCGTCGCATCCTCGATTGCTTCCGCAAAGCTTAGGCCGTCGCTACCCGTGAATCCGCCGACCCATTGGAGACTGGATACTTTGAGGCGGGAGGCGCGAATGGCGTCGCCAACCGTGTGGTCGCAGAAATCGGAAACCTTGTGTCGCCAAACTCCGATCCCGCCAAACCCAAGTGTCGAATAACGTGCGATGTCTTCCAAGAAATTCCAGCGAAACGTGGAGACTTCGTTGATCGATATTCGGTCCATGGTTCAATCCGAGCCAAGTGTGCCGGGTTTATCAATGATTTGTGAATTCCGCGAGGCCACAGTATGCAACGGTCCATTCAATAAGTAAACGTGACTTTGACCTGGGAGGCGTTACGCGAAGTGCTGGCATTGAATTCTAGAAACAAGGACGGTGAACACCACGATCGACTTGTCAATTCAACGGCAAGAGATAAGATGGAACCACCGACGGAATTTACACCTTGATGATCACCACGCGGCCTTCGCTTTGGCGACCCAGTCATCGATGCTAGATTCACACATCCGACCGGAAGCAATGCGAACGGAAGCGCAACGGATTGCCGACCTGCATGGTTTGGCGATGTCACTGCCTTGGGCCGGTTGTTTTCGCAATGGGAAAGGAGTCGCCATGGGTTCCCTGTTAGCCGCAAATACGCACTTGGCCGTGCGGATAGATTTTCCGGACAACGATGTCGAGCAGCGAGTCCGGACGTTTCTAAACAGCCGCCATTTCCCCGCGTTTCGCAAGTTAAACGTCGACGTTGCGAACGGCTCAGTCCGTTTGTCAGGGAATCTGCCGACGTTTTATGAAAAGCAGGTTGCCCTCCATTCCTGCCAACGCGTCGCCGGCGTCTTGCACCTTGTCGACGAAATTGACGTCGATAACAAGTACCTCAATGGCTAGATCAACATCGACGAGGTAGCGAAGCTAGTCGCGCTGCAACGTGCAATCGTGGCGACCGATCTCTTGTCGCGGGCTACTTTCGCAGTTTCCAGGCGGTCATCCAGTATCGGCCGGCGCGCTTCATTTGGAATTCGGAGATCATTTGAGTTTGCATTTCCGGCATGTGGCCGGCACCGTAGAAGATGGCGATGTTGGTCTTGCCAAGTTCGATTTGCTTTTTCAGAACTTCCAAGGCCTTGCGATTGCGATGGGTAATGATGGTCGAGCCGTTCTTGCCGCGAAAGATCATCATGCCCCCTTCGATGTCTTTCATTTGCTTGGCCATAACGCGACGCATCTCCAACGCTGGATCGTCGGAAAAGACGGATAACAGCAAATCGGCTTGGGAAATGTTCCCTGAGTTCTGCTGCGCGATGCTCTGCCCGACGGCACGCAAAAAATATTTTCCAAAGCTTTCGTCGTTTTCCTTCATGCAATCCAAGAACTCGTCGGGGCTCATATCGGCGTGGACGAAATTTTTCTTTGTGTAGTCGACGTGCTCCAATTGAAATTCCAAGTCCAGGACCGCCTTCATTCCATTTTGCAGAGCGGCAATCGGATTGAGTCCTTCGTCCATGCGGCCCCCTTTCGGAATTGTCGTTCCTTCAGGAGCGACAAGTTCGTACAAGACCGCGTCGTAGTTCTCGAACTGCTTGTTGAAGGCCTCAAAGTATTCGGGTTCGCCAATATGCACGACGCCAACTAGGTCGACGTTAACTCGATCGCCTTTGGCATTGACGCCCTCATATCGAGTGAGAGAAGTTTCCAGAGCGACGGGTTTTTTCTTCGCGTTCATGCGGATGCGAATAAAACCGGCGAAATCGTCGGATTTCGTTTTGGGCTTCGCCGTTGCAGAGCTGATTTCCTGCCCCGATTTCGTTGCGTCTTGAGTTTGTGCCGTAGCGACCGCTACGAACAAAACGACGAGGCAAATTGCAAAACTGAAAATTGGGCGAAAGATCATGAAATCACCTTGAGCAATCGACACATTGGGGCAAATGCCGCCTGGAAGCGTAGTCCAGCCTAGTCGAATCGTTGCTGCTGGACAACACGCAGGCAATGCCTGCATACCTCGCGTGGCGAGCAATGACTCGTTTAGCCCGGAGCCAACGGCGACAACGTAGACGCGGCTAAAATAGCGTTGCCGTTGGCTCCGGGTTAAACGACGCAGCGCAACGAACTAACGAATGCGCTTTGCTTCTACGGCTTTCGGGTGCGGAATCTTAACGTTCCACGCCAAACCAACCCAGCGCATCACGCAGATCACCATGTAACTCAAGTCAATTTGCCACCAAGCCAAACCATGCCGCGCGGAGGTTGGAAACGCATGATGGTTGTTGTGCCAGCCTTCGCCGAAACCGATCAGCCCGCACAAAAAATTGTTCGTTGAAAAATCTCCGGATTCAAATGGTCGGCGACCAAACACGTGACAAATCGAGTTGATCGACCAGGTGACATGATGCGTCAAAAAAATGCGCACGAGTCCACCCCAAAGGAATCCCAGAAAGCCGCCGAACAACGTGCCATCGATCAAGAAACCAAGTCCGAACGGCACCAGCAAACTCAGCGCGACAAATCCGACGTAGCACTTGTCGACAAAGACAAGCACACGATCCTTGAGCAAGTCGGGCACGAAACGATTCAATTCCGGCGTGGACCAATTGCCGGAAAACATCCAACCGAGGTGGCTATGAATGAATCCGCCGATGGCACCCCAAAAACTGTGGTCGTGAAGATGTGGAGAGTGTGGATCGCCTTCGCGGTCGCTGCTGCTATGATGCTGACGATGCACAGCGCACCATGACAATGGCGAACCTTCAACAGAAAGCGCTCCCAGAGAAGTAAATATGGCACGAACCCATCGATACGTTTCAAACGAACGGTGGGTAAGCAATCGATGGAATCCAATCGTGACGCCAAAACCAGTTAGCGCCCAGCCACCCAAAAGGAGCGCTAAATACCCCCAGCCCATCCAGCCATATTGCCATAGCAAAATAATTCCACAAACGAATCCTAGAAACGGTCCAACAACCGCCACCAGCATGATGATTTTTTGGCTGAGCGGTGCTCGGTGGCTAGGGACATCATTCGACTGGACATCGGGCACGTGATCAGGGTCCAATGAAGAATTCGAAAACTTCGTGTCTACTTGTTCCAAAAGAGATTCCATGAGAGAGGCACCGTTGAACAGGCTGCTGCCAGCGAAAGAATGAACGAAATCTGGTAGACGCCGTGGCTTGGGGCAGCGAACCGTTGACGGCGTATCGGCAAAGAACTCAGCGACCTCCCGTCGCTTGGCTGAGTAATTTATAGTGCATTTTGCCAACGATGGAAATGCTAGTCCGGTCGGGAATTCGCATCGTAGCGGGAATTTATCGATAAGTCCATGAAAACATTTTTGTTCGATATTGATGGGACACTATTGCGATCCGGGGGAGCCGGTTTGCACGCGATGCAAATCGCCATGAACAACCTGTTCCGAATTGGCAAACTTGCGAAAGTTGAAGTTCGCGGGCGCACGGATAGAGCGATTGTGCAAGATTTGTTTGCCGCACACAACATCGAAGACTCGGATGCCAATTGGCGAGATTTCCAGCGCGCTTACCACGAAATATTGCCGTTAAGTCTCGACCAAGGAAACGGTGGCTTGCTGCCTGGGGTTCAGACGGCGCTGGACCAGCTCGCACAGCATTCAGACGCGGCGATAGGACTGTTGACCGGTAACTCACAAGTGGCAGCGAAAATCAAGCTGTCGCATTTTGCCGTCGATCATTTGTTTGCGTTTGGCGGCTTTGGCGATCACCGAACGTGCCGCAACGAAGTCGCCCACGACGCGCGGCTCGCCGCAGCGCAGCACTTGGAGCATCGCTTCGACGAAAAGCAAATTTGGGTCATTGGCGATACGCCGTCAGACGTCCAATGCGGCCGCGCGATTGGCGCGCAAACCGTCGGGGTGCTAACCGGGGGGTACGACCGACAGTCGATGGAGGCGGCGAAGCCCGATCACCTCTTGGATGATCTGCGCGAATTTTCGCACGTCATGGCGTCGATTTGTTAAGCGGCGAATTTCGCGCTTCAGCGGGCGTCCAACTTTCCAAATCAAATTGCGGAGACTTTTCTGCCAATGATCGCAAGTACGGATCCGTGGCTTGAGTCGGATCGCGAAACACTTCGTATGAAAGCAAGCCAACGGGGATCGCCGTCATCAATAACAAATGCCGCCAATGGACCGTATCGATGGATAGACTGTTCGACATGATTCCCAAGACTACGGAAAAGCAGACAACGTAAATGTACTGATGCGGCCCGTCTCGCCATACACCGCGCCACGCGTCCAAGAACCACGCCAGCAGGAAGCAAATCAATCCGATCAGTCCGAGGTGCCCGTGTTCAACCCAGGTTCGCAAAAACAAACTGTGAACGTCGTGTAGGTAGTGATGCAAATTCCAGCTACCGGGGCCGATTCCAAGCGGCTCTTGTCCCACGGTGCGCATGATGTGCTGCTGATTTTCGATTCGCTCATCGTCGTACGACTGATAGGCAAATCGATTTACAAAAAAATCGGTCAAGTTGATCTTGTCGAGAACAAAAACCCCGGCGATGCAAATAATAACTCCAACCGGCAAGAGCCGAACCGACAACCAATTGACCGAGGGACGAAACTTTCCAAGCGACCAAAAAATGCCGATCATTGCCCCAAACGTAACGACGGCCGCCAGATAAGCACCACGCGAAAAAGTCAGCAAGATCGCCATTGCGTAGATCAACAGACAGGTCAATTGCCAAAGCTTAAACCGTTTGGCGACAACCGTATCCGCGATAAGCATAGCGCTGGCCGCAACGAGATAGGGCCCAAGTACGTTGGAGTCTTTGAAAGTGCTGCGGATTCGCTCGCCGTGATCGGTCAACATGAAATCGTTCCAGTTCGGAATCAGCCGCAAGCCAGCCAGTATTCCGATGATGGCCGTGATCAAAGCGGCGATCTGAAATCCACCGTTGATGACACGATACGACTGTGGCCCGAATCTGGCCATCAACGAAACCATCAGCAGCCAAAAAAACACCAAATAGACTGTGATCCCCCAATATCTTGCGGAGACCCACGGCTCGAAGGCCATCGTCATCGAGACTGCGTTCATCACGAAGAATAGCGCGCCACCAAAATACATCACCGGATTCATCGGCCAAACAAGAGCAAAGTACCCGACCAATAACAACAGCGGAGCGAAAACGACAAACAACGAATCGCACGGAGCTGGTTCGACGTCCACGTAGCTAGACGTGGCGATCATCAGCAGCAGAGCGAGAAAGACCAAGATCGGCAGAGGCCGATTTTCGGTCATTGGAGACTTCGACGAGTTAGTGTCGGACACAGGTGGCATTCAACGTTCAGTCAATTGAGTTTTGGAAAATGTCGCCGAACGGACAGCTCGCCTTTTAGCCAACGTGTGCGTGCGAGCGTTGGTTGATCGGCGAATTTACCGAGGGTGCAGTGACCAACCTACAATATAACTGGTGTGTCCGTTCGATCATTTTATTCACGGCGAATTCTGCCGATTTTTTCAATCCGGCGGCGGAAAATTCGGCACGTAACGACGGTTGATCAACAAGGTGTTGCAGCGCCTCGGCCAGCGCCGTCGGATCGTCCAGCGGGACCAAGAAACCATTGCTTCCGTGGTCAATGCTCAACGAAGCACCACCGACGCGCGTGGCGACGACGGGAATTCCGTTGGAAACGGCCTCCATCAAAACATAGGGCATTCCTTCGTAACGGCTGGGCATTACAAAAATATCAAACGCGGGCATGGATTGCTCGGCCGTTTTGTAGCCTAGCCAATCGACGCGATCGCTAATGCCTCGTTGTTCGGCAAGCCGCCGGGCTTGCGCCGTGAGTGGTCCTTCGCCTACCATCAGTAATCGAGTGACGAGATCATTGACGGGACGCAATCGAGCAAACGCTTCGATCATCAGAAGCGGATTCTTTTGCGGTGCAAGTCGGCCAAGAAATCCAATGGTAATAGTATTGTCGGCAATGCCCAACGCACTGCGGATCTGTTTTCGATCCGGCCAAACGATTGGGCGAAGTCCATTGGGAATCAAGTGAACTCGATCGGTGGGCAAGCCGATGTCTCGCATGTGATCGCGTTCCTCCAGCGAGACCGCAATGATCGCCGCCGATCGATTCGCCAACCATTTTTCAATCCAGCGAGCGGTCATCGAAACGGCCACTCCGATCGTGGGGTTCATCGTAAAAATTCCGTTCGGCGTATACACGACTTTTGTCAAGCGCGCGATTTTCTTGAGCCGCGTCAGCCCTCCGGCTTTGGTGCTATGGCCATGAATAATGTCGAACGGGCCATGCTCGGCGATGTAGCGAGCAATTTGATTTCGCGCTTGCCAATCGGACCAATGCGGCATGCGTCGCATTGAAACGGGCATGATTTGTGATCTAGGGAACTGGCTCAATCGTTCGCGAAAGCTTGCGTCGATACGATTTTCAGAATAGATCAGATGATTCTCGCAGCCGCACTGCTCCAGTCCTTCCGCGAGGTCGAGCATATGACCGCCGACACCGGCGCAGGAAGCTTCGGTGACGTGCAAGATTCTCAATTTTCGGTGACTGGCATTCATTGCGTTGGGATGGGGCGAGAACAGACCGCGCGGCTGCGACGCGGGAACTAATAGGCACCGTCACCTGTGATAACGACCTTGAAAGTCTTGGCAAGCAAATACAAATCGAGCCACGGAGACCAATTTTGAACGTAGTAAGAAACGAGAATCGTGCGTTGGTCGTGCGGGATGCGGTTTCGACCGGAAACTTGCCACAAGCCGGTCATGCCGGGCAACATGCGGCAGAATGACTGATAATGCGGACCGTATTTTCCAGGCTCGCTCAAAAGCATCGGACGAGGTCCGACCAAACTCATTTTCCCAAAGAGCACATCGTAAATTTGTGGCAGCTCGTCCAAGCTGGTTCGGCGAAGCAATTTTCCGATCCAGGTAACGCGAGGATCATTTTTGAGCTTGTGTTCGCGCTCCCATTCGGCATGGCACTCTGGGTGTTTTTCCAAATATTGTTTTAAGTATGCTTCGGCGTCCGATTGCATCGTACGAAATTTCGTCATGGCGAAAAGCTTGCCGTCAGCTCCAATCCGCTCGCTTTTGAAAAAGACGGGCCCGCGCGACGTGGTTTTGACGATGAGCGCCAAGACGACCACCAGCGGGGCCGAGAAAATGACCAGTACTGCCGCTAGGAAAAAATCCATGGCTCTTTTGAACCACAAATTGTGCGGCAAAAGCAGCTTGTCGGTTTGATGAATGAACGCGTTTTTGTCAACGTAAAAAAATTCGTCCCAAATCGACGGAGTTGTGTCGCTCGCGTTGCGCCGAAAAACCCGGTGCGGAATTTCGCTTAAGTTCACTGGGGTTGATTCGTCGTCATCAATTGAAGTTTGCTCCAAGACGATCGCCCAAAACACGTTATTGCGACGAGCGTATTCGTTCGCTTCGTTGAGATCCCCCAAAACGTCGAACTCGTCGACCTCCTCGCCAAACCACTGTTGCCGCGTGTCGTGAAAGTACCCGATCGGTCGAAGTCCTGCCGCACGGTGCCGATCGATTTCGCGACTGAGAATTTGATAATCAGGGCCGGTACCTAAAAAAAGCACCGGTTGGGTCCACCAATCGAATCGCTTGAAAACAGATCGAGTGGTCGATCGCATCGTCGGAGCAATTGCCGACCAAGTGAGCCAAAGCAAGACGACGGACCACCACGAGCGATGGAGCGCAAATGTCCCCTCCATCGAGACGAAGAGGAGACAGACACAAATGATGGAAATCACCGTCAAAACACGCTTCATTTCATACGCGGGATGTACGCCAATTCCCGGATAAAGTCCCAATAAACGGAGGGAACAAACCGTTCCCAAACTGAGAAAACTAACCGTAAAAAGGACCGACCACCCAAAAATAGGTCCGCTGACTAAGGTCGCAAAAGCGGTAGATGCGATGACTGCGAAAACATCGCCAAGCGCCAACGGCAACGAAGTTTTCGTTTGTTGCCAAACATAGGCCGCACCGACCGGACGGACTGCCGTGTACGCCAGCACTGGTGCGCGATCCGGGCTGGACTGGATTTCCAGCGCGGTCTTTGGAGTGACCTGGGTCATTAGGGCGATTCAAATTCAAAGTTGTCAAACAATGGGTCGTTGCTTGGGGATCCGGCGGAATCCCATAACAAGCGAAACCGTGTCATCGCGGGTTGCGAATCGAGGCTTCGAGTTCCAATTCCTGGGGTTCGGACAAAAAGTCGAGCCGAGAATGAACAGTTCTGTTAGCCGTAGCCGATCCCGACGAGGTATTAAGCCGCCGTTGCCGGCGCATCTCGGCTAACAACGCCAACAAACCGCCAACAAATACTCCCAAAACGCCGCCTATCGCAATATTGAGCGGCACGATTGGGAACACGGGCATGTAATTCAGCGAGGCTGGTTGCGCGACCGAAACGTTGGTCATCGATTTCGTTTCCAAATCGGAATCGATTCTGGCTCGTTCCACATCGCCTGAGTATTTCTGAAAATTAGAATTCAAAATTCCTATTTCGCGAGCAAGTTGATCGATCCGCAACTCGACCGTGTTCAGCTCATCAAGTTCTTTCTCTTCGCCAGCGACTAAGGTTGCCAAAGAAGTCAGTTTCGCCGACAGACCTGCGAGTTCAGATTTCTTGCGAACGACCAACTGGCTCGTTTCATCGAAAGACTTGCTGCGGCCATTGGTCGTCTGTTGGCGATTGTTTTCATCTTGTTGTAAAATCGATTCTGCGTTGGCGATGGAATGCCGCAACTGGATGACTTTGACGTGGTTTTCGTTGTACTTTGCCAACAGCTCATTTAACTGTGTCTGAAGGTCGAAAACCTTGGAACGCATCGAATCGACAGCGGAATTTCCGGCGCCGGTGACTTGCGATGCGACCTCGGTTTCAGGCATTGTCTCAAGCGTTTTGCCGAGGGATTCAAGTTCTACTTTGATCGCGTCGCGATTGGCTTGAGCGTCCATCAGATCGGTTTTCAATTTCGAAATACGGGCCACACGCGACGAACGCTGATCGGTTGGTGCGATTAATCCTGACTGGCTCTTGAGCGTCCTCAGGAATTCCTCTTTTGCCAAAAGCTGCTGCCGCGTCGTCTTTAGTTCGCTTTCCAAAAACGACAACGAGCCGGTCGTGCGGTGGATTTGCGAGTGGAAAGTCAAATATAGTTCGACCATGTTGGCGACGATCGTCCGGGCCTGAAGCGGGTCCGGAGAATCGTAGGAAACACGAATCACGCTGGACTTTTCCAGCGCTTTGATGCGTAGTTTATTCTGCAAAGTGAGGACGGCCTTGTCCCGATCGCTGATTGCGTAATAGGGGAACAAGCGACCGCCGACGAGTGACAAGACCCGTTCTTTAAGCGAATCGGGTTCGTCCAAAATGACGGCCGGCGTTAATCGGTCGACGACTTGTTCAGCCATCTGGCGCGACTTGATCACGTTGGTCATCGAGTTGATTTCGTTTTCGCGCGTGTCGACCATGTTGACGCCGGCTTTGTCCCCCATACCGGCGATCGGATCGACGCCAAGGTTCTCTCGGCCCAACCGGACCAAAAGCAACGCTTCGGAACGATACTTGGGTTTTATCATCGCGGTCGCGACGATCGCCAACCCAAGCGTTCCGAGAAGGCCCAGTGCAATCAATCGCCAGTGGCGTTGCGCTATGACGACGAAATCCCAAAGAGTAATGTCATTCTTCATTAGCGGCTCCGAAAAATTTGACGTCTTCCTAAGAAAGGCTTCGCACGCGAAACCATCTGCGCGAGAAGAGTTCAACCTCGGCAGCCGTCGCTCGAAGGAACGTGGCGATTTGATAGCAAATCCACATCCTGCGATTGACTCATCATGATTACGGCAACGACGGATCAACGTCCAAAAAACATCGAAGTTGCATTATATTTCGGAAGTTCAAAGCTTCAACTGCGCGACAACCGAATTACGTGATACCGACAAGAAAGTTCAGGTGTTGGCGTGTAGGGCAGCTTTCCGTGGCGATTGTCGGGGTTGTACAAAGTGAACTTGGCAACGTCTGACGCCGGTTTTAGGGTGCTGCCTAGAACATAAATGGCCAAAAACTCATCGAGACTGTTCGCGGCAACAATCGCCAACACTTGCGAATGTTCCCTAAGATTATTTTCGCCAGCGATACTTTGACAGTATTCCAGCTCGGTGAAATGTAGCCATGCACCCAGCGATTATTTGATTCAAACAAAAAAATTGTTCGACGAAAAACTCGATTAACGCGGACGGCGCCGGGGTTGCAAGCGCGGAAAAGGAAGTTCGTCAACCGGAGGCAGCGGCAATTCCGTCTCGATTTGCCATTGCCGCCGTTCCTCATCGTCGGCGTAATAGCGAAGCCAATTCTCTTCTTCGACGATCGGATCGATACATTGCCAATGCAGGAAAGTATTGGCGATGGCGACCCGTTTTTCTTTTTCCGGCAAAATGTCGCGGGCAATCAAACAATAGAGCTGCCGATCCGACAAATGACCCGTGAAATCGAGGATGATGTTGCGGTCGTAAAGTTGCTGCAGAGTCTCTCGTAATCGCCTGCCCAGTTCCGCATCCGTCAGCGCGTCGTGCGACGGCAATACGAATTCCGGATCGAACCACTGACTGATCGGCAAGATCGGCGCTTGTTCCCAAGCCAAGATCGACCGCAGGTATTCGTTCTCCGAGCGCGTCGACATTCGCCGAGTGTCGATAACGAACAACGACTCGTCGTAATACCGCTCCAGTTCGTTGCGGAGTTCAGCATTCAGCATTAATTCATCGACTTCGTTCATAATTGACGCGCAAACAAAGAAATCCAAAAAACAACACCGCGCTCGCAGGACGGCCGGCGCGATGACTCTTGCTCAGAATCTATTCGAGATCGCCCGCAAAACAATAGCCAAAATAGTAGTTTGGCCCTAGATTTTTTTAGAGTACCGCTTGAAGCCGCATGACCGATAAGGCTTACCACGAAGCACAAGATGCAACTGGTTTCGCGGGTGAGCTAGCGAAAGCTCAGTTTGAGCTGCGGATCTTCGACTTCGGCATTGGGATTGAGTTCTTTGTACAAGAAACTCGGCTGAATGTCGCGATTATTTTGGTATTTGCCGTCGCGGTATTCCGTGATTTCGCCGGTCAACGTGTGATAAAAAATTTGGCAGATCGAAACGCCCGGATAAATTTTCACTGGTTGGACCGCGAACATCTCTAGCGTCCAATAGCCGCAAAAGCCGACGTCTCCGAAGCCCGCGGTGACGTGGACAAACAATCCAAGTCGCCCAATCGAACTGCGGCCTTCGATCATCGGGACTAGATTTCGAGTCTCAGTCCGCTCCCGCGTGCGGCCCAAGTACAAACGACTTGGCTCCAAAATAATTCCCGTAGGCGGGATCGTAATGCGCCTAGTTCGATTGCTCCTTTTCATGTCGAGGACGATTTCCTCATACACGAGCAGCTCGTCGTGCAAGGACATGTTGTAGCTGTTAGGATTCAAATTCTTGTCGTCGAATGGATCGATGACAATATTCTCACCCAGATTCCGTTTGATCTCTTCGCCCGAAAGAATCATGTTCGTCAGTCCGTGAGTAAGCGACGATTTCAAGAATGACCGGATTGTTGTGGCGGCTCGGTCCAGTGTCAAGTCGCGGACAAGCTAGACGGCTTGACGCAGCGGCCAAAATACTTCGATTGACCCCACCGGAAGCACGGGTAGACTATAGGAACGCAGGCTCGCTACGAATTTTGTTTCTAGTCATTGGGGAGGCCATACGATGAGTAACTCATCCTACGGACGGCAAGGACTTTATGTCGAGCAAACTCAGTCGTTTGCCATGGCTTCGCAGTCATCTTTGATCGATCGACTGAGCTTTATTCGCAAGACCTATTTCCATTTGGCTTGCGCGATCGCATTATTTGCCACCATTGAGTTCGCGATGCTCAACCTGTTTCCTGACCAGATCGCCAAGTTCACATCGTCCATTCGAGGACTGGGCTGGCTAGTGGTTCTGGGTGGATTCATGGTCGTTAGCTGGGTTGCCAATTGGTGGGCACATTCGTCGACGTCGCGCCCCATGCAATATGCCGGCCTCCTTTTGTACACCGTCGCAGAAGCCGTCATGTTTTTGCCGCTCTTATTTATCGCGAACAAATTTGCCCCCGGCACCATTGGATCAGCCGCAGTGGTCACGGGAATCATTTTTGGCGGGCTAACGCTGACTGTATTTGTAACCAAAGCAGATTTTTCGTTCTTGAGAATGGGGCTCACGTTGGGGGGCTTGGCGGCGTTAGCGTTTGTAATCGTGGCAATGGTCATGGGCTTGGACATCTTGGGAGCATTATTCGCAACGCTCATGATTGTCTTGGCCAGCGGCTATATCCTCTATCACACTTCGCAAGTACTCCATCATTACCGACCAGAACAATACGTGGCGGCGTCGCTGACGCTGTTTGCTTCTGTGGCGCTATTGTTTTGGTATGTGCTGCAACTATTTATGGAACTGCAGCGCGATTAATGTAAGTTGCAGCCGGGAAAGTTTCTGAAATCCCGTTGGGCAATTAACTAGACATCATTGGAGGGCGCCGATTTTCGGCAGCCTCCATTTTTTTCGGCCCAATGATACGGAGAATTATGCCGCAGGAACTTGCAAGGCAAGGCCGCCGCGACGGCTTTGACTACTTTTTTTATAAGCCAATTTCGATATCTGGCATAATCGGGCCTTATCGGGAATTTCCTAGACGCTTAAGCCAGATTTTTGCTGGAGTCTAACTGGACCACTGAGTAAGATTGAGGTCGTCGCCGAGCATGGTCTTTTGATTGATCCTGTTCGATGGCCAGCAAATTGTGGCACGACGCGGACGATTTTCTTCTCGGTTTTATTGCACGTTGATTACACGCCATTTCGCTTGAAAGTGCCAGGATCATGAGCGGCGACTTTGAAAACCTTCAACTGCCGCCACGCTTTTCCGGAATTGTTCGATTGTTTCCGCTGCCGAATTTGGTTTTGTTTCCCGGCGTAATTCAGCCGCTTCATATTTTTGAACAGCGTTACCGACAGATGATCGAGGACGCTTTGGCTGCGGATGAGTTGATTGCGATCGCTTTGATGAAGCCAGGTTGGGAACCGCATTACGAAGGCCGGCCGTCGATCCATGAAACCGTCTGCATCGGACGAATCATGACTCATTCTCGGCTTGAGGACGGGCGATTTAACTTGCTGTTGCAGGGACTGCAGCGTGGCAAACTGGTCCGAGAGATTGCCACCGATCGTTTGTACAGGATGGCAGAAGTCAGCGTTCCGAGTTCAATTTCCTCGATTCCCAACAATAAATTGCTAACGCTGGTCGCAAGAGTTCGAAAGGATTTCATGCAACTGTGTGAACGGGATTCGATGTTGGATGAGGACGCGATTCAGTGCTTGCTAGGCGATGGATTGCGGCTGGAGTCGATCGCGGATCTAATCGCGTTTTCGCTGAACGCGGAGCCGTTGGTTAAACAACAAGTGCTCAACTCTGAAGATTTGGCAACTCGCCTTCGCATCGTTTTGCAACAGATACGCCGACAATTGAACCAAGAGCCTACCGATCAACAGGCTTCGGCGTTCCCTCCGTGCTTCAGTAGCAACTAGAATTCGTGGCTCAGACGTTCTTGTCTGCCTACTGGCACGAATGCCGTCTCCGATTGGCCAAGCTGTTTTTTGCAATGTTTGGCAGCGTAGGGTCAAATCGTTGACGGCGGCCGATGTTTTCGACCATACTAACAGCGAAACAAGAGACCTTAATCCAAGGCGCGGCCGATTCAACAGCCGATTTTGTGCGGTAGTGGCGTCCCATGGCAAATCTCATTGGCTTTGCTCATCAATCTGGCACGATTGTTTTCGCACGACGCGAAAACCCGTGGGCGTTTCGTCGCCTCGACGATGAATTGAAGACCGGGCAGGAAAATCGAATCAAGTTCGATCCCTCGCTGGCTCCTGTTGTGATCGAGCCGTCGCCCAAATGCAACGTCAAGGACATGCCTTGGCTGGAAGAAGTCCAACTGCTCTTACAAACCGCTGGGTTCGTCTATTTGCAACGAAGCGACGAGTTGTTGCGATTCCGCCAAGCCGTTCATGAAGTGAGCAAGGGAAACAAACTGATTACGCTAGGTACTCAAGCTGAGGTTCAACATTTCGCAACTGAAAACTGGACCAAGCTAAGTCACTTCTATGCGGCCAAGAGGGACGGTTTCCGATTTGACATCGAGAAAATCGTTGCGCGCGACAAGGAGCAGCAACAGCCGCATGAGCGGATTGATATTCAAAGCCGTTTGTCTACCAACCCGGCAAGCGGTTTGACAACGGTCACTTTCGACGCCACAGGCTCGAACGCGCACATCGATTTGATTTCTTGGCGGTCAAGTATCGCTAACGGCGAAGTCGGCCGTTTTGTGCCGACCAGTAGTCGCATTAATCTCACGCTCGGTAACTTCAAACACCCTTTCACGTTTTGCGAAGAGTATCACGAAGACTTCAAAAGCCGCTGGTTCTTGTTCGGTCCCAAAGTTGTTAAGTCATGGATCGACCGAATTAAAAAGAAAAAATCCACGATAGGCTAAAACAGAATGTCGCTTGGCAGGTTATGTTTGGCAACTAGCGATATCGACTTGTTGATTCAACATTTCACGGCAAAAGCGCGATGTTTGCAAAGGAATTCTCCCGACTTTTGCAGTCGCGATAAACGGTAATGACATGTCAATTCGATATCCCCCACCGATCTCAATGCCGCCGTATTTAACTGGCATTGAAACTCCACACGAGACCTCGATTTGGCGAGTTTGAAGTTCATAGGCGAAACACGCTTGATGCGTCGACGCCGACAATCCAGGCCAGAATTCGCGATGAATTGTCAATATTGCCCCCACAGAAGCATTGGCTGCCTCCTCGATTTCCACTCAGGTATTTTTCGTTGCCTTTTCGTCTTAGCGATTATTGCGCCTTCGCGATAGGCTCTTCCGCGTTGAAAGATGTCGTGCCCTGATCGGATAAACGCTTGAGCCAGTTGGCTTATGTTGCCAATGCGGCGCGCATGTAATCAGTGGCGGCTTGGAGAGCTTGTTTGATTTTTTGAGGATGCTTACCGCCGGCTTGGGCAAAGTCGGGTTTGCCGCCGCCGCCGCCGCCGACTACTGGCGCGACGTTTTTGACCCATTCGCCGGCGCTCAAGCCAGTATCGACAAGGTCGCGGCTCAGTCCGGCGACTAGATTTACTTTGTCGGCGCCAGCGATCGATGCGAGAAAGATCGCGGTATGATCGGCTTGCCGCCGAATTTGGTCGATCAATTGTCGAAGTGAGTTGGCGTTGGCACCAGGGATTTCTAAGACGATAACGCGCGCGTTGCCAATTTGGATTGCGGTTTTAAGCAGCCCATCAGAATCAATCGTTGGCTCTGATTTCGCGGCAGCGATTTGTTGCTTCAATTGTTTTTCCTCAGCCAAAAGTGTTTCGATGCGCGCTGGGACATCGAACATTGCTGCGTTCAGCGTCCTCGCTGCATGTTTAAGCGTCTCACGAATCTCAACGTAAGTTGTCGTGGGCCGAGCCGACGGGTATCCGGCGGACGACTGCGATGGGCTTGCGTCACCTGTGGCTGCTTGTTTTCGCAACGATTTAACACGTTGCAACAGTTGAGCGACCGCGTCCGGAAGCTGTCCCGGATCGCAATCCAAAAACTTTGCTCCACGTTCAAGTGCGCTGCGGATTTCGGCAGCGTGGTGCGTTGCGCGCTCGCCAGTAAGTGCAACGATACGACGTGTGCCTGACGAAACGCCTTCCTCGGAGAAAATTTCAAAGTCGCCGATTTCCGAAGTGTTCGTTAGGTGAATGCCACCACAAAGTTCGCGGCTGAAATTTCCCATCGAGATCATGCGAACGGGGTCAGGGTACTTTTCCCCAAAGAGCATCATCGCACCTTTATTGCGAGCGTCGGCCAAAGGAATGACTTCGGCCGTAACGTTGGCTCGTTCCGCAACATGTCCGATTGCTTCTCGTTCGATCGCCTGCAACTGCGTCGGCGAAACTGGTTCCAAGTTGGTGAAATCGAATCGAAGCCAGTCATTATCGACTTTGGAACCGCGTTGCTGAGCGTGCGATCCCAAATGTTTTTGCAAAGCGTGATGAAGGATATGTGTGGCCGAATGTGCGCGACGAATTCCGGCGCGGCGACGATCGTCGACTTCGGCCTTGACCAAGTCTCCGCGCTGGAGCGATCCTTCCACGACGCGGCCATAATGCAAAATCAAATCGGAATCGCGTTGCGTATCGCGGACTTCAAATCGGCCATTTGGTCCAATGAGATAGCCCGTATCGCCGACTTGTCCGCCGGACTCTCCGTAAAACGGCGAACGGTCGAGGACGATAACGGTCAGCGGCACGATGGAATTTGTGTCGGTAGGTTCTTGCTCGGCGCTTCGCGAATCGACACGTGTCTGGCCGCAAACTATGCCTTGAACAGCCCCTTCGGAGCGAGTCGTTTCATAGCCTACGAACTGAGTGGATTTAACTTCGCTTTTCAGCGCGTCGATGGGCCCAAAGCTCCCCATGACCGTATCGGCAAGTTTCCCGGACTCGACGCTGTGCCGTTCCATTTCGCGCCGATAACCCGACCAATCAAAGCCAAGTCCCAAGTCGGTTCCTATGGACTCGAACAACTCTGCGGGAACGCCAAAAGTCTGATACAACTCCGCAGCCAATGCACCGTCGATCTCCGTTTGGTTCTTCTGCCGCATCGTGCGAAATATCTCATCGATACGGTGCAAGCCCGCGTCGATCGTGTCAAAAAAGTTCGCCTCTTCCTTTTCAATCACGGCGCTAACACGTTGCGCCGTTTCCTGCAGCTCTGGATAGGGTTCGCTCATCGCTTGAATGACTGCTGGAACCAGTCGATGCAAAAACGGTTGCTCGATGCCCATCTGCCGACCGTCCAAGACAGCGCGGCGAAGCAATCGCTTGACGACATATTGTTCTTTGTTCGGGCCGGGATACACGTTTTCGTGAATCGCAAAGGTGCAAGCGCGGACGTGATCGGTAATGCGGCGCAAGCGTCGGCCCTGATCGCTTTTCGAATCGTAGCGAATACCGCAAACCTCCGCAGCGGCCAAGACAATCGGCTTCAAGATGTCGATCTCGTAGTTGCTGTCAACACCTTGCAAAGTCGCGGCCGCTCGCTCCAGACCCATACCCGTATCGATATTCTTGTTGGGAAGCGGATGCAAGTTATTCGGCGGATCTCCAACTCGATTGAACTGAGTGAAAACTAGATTCCAAATTTCGACTTCTTTTCCCGGCTCCGGATGAAAATAAATTTCACTGCACGGGCCGCAGACTCCATCGGGACCATGGGAAGGCGCGGCGGCCGGCCAAAAGTTTTCATGCTCGTCGCGCCGCGAAATACGGTCCAGCGACAAGCCGACTTCGCGATGCCAAACGTCGGCGGCTTCGTCATCGTCCAAATACACCGTGACGGTTAGTTTATCTGACGAAATCCCCAGCCATTTCTTGTCGGTCAAAAATTCCCATGCCCAGAGGATTGCTTCGCGCTTGAAATAATCGCCGAAACTAAAATTGCCCAACATTTCAAAGAACGTGTGGTGATACGGAGTACGACCGACATTGTCGATGTCTCCGGTCCGCAAACATTTTTGGCAACTCGCGGCCCGTGTGAATTCGAGTTTGACCTTTCCCAGGAAATGGTCCTTGAACTGGTTCATGCCTGCGGGCGTAAACAAAACCGACGCATCCCATGTCGGTACGAGAACATCGCTTGGGCAGACGCGATGCCCTTTGGTTCGGAAGAAATCAAGATAAGCCGCCCGTAAATCGTTAGTTTTCATTCGATGTTGATTGAATTCTGGAAATTTTGCGACCTGCAGAACGTATTTTGGCGAGTGCCTTCGCTCCGTCAGAGGGGACAAACAGGATCGTCAATATATCGACGCGAAACAAACTCGAATAGTTCAGCGGCTAGGAAGGTTGGATCGGGTCTTCGTCGCTGAGTCGGGCCTCTTCAATTCGTTTGCGGTGCCGGAACAGGAATTCGTTCCAAAGATAGAGTGCACCGCCCACGGCACCCGGAATGAGGTAGTAGATGACGCGGTACAACACCAGTCCGCAGGTCACGGCGACTTCCGGGGACGTTAGCACGGCAACGTCATGATCTCCAGTTAACAAGTGCAGAATGATTAGTTCGAGGACTCCGAAGCCGCCTGGCACGTGAACGATGACGACCGCGATCATCGCCGCCATATACGAAACCAGAACCGAACTAAACTTGATTTGATCCTCCGGAAGCAGCACGTACAGCACGGCGGAGGCAATCAAAAAGTCGACTGCCGAAACGAGCAACTGCATGATCGACATGTGGAATGGTGGTAACGTAAATTCTTTGTGCCCCCAGCGAATCGGTTTGCGTAAGAAGATCGACGCCAACAAATAGAGCGCCACCGCCGTCAAGAAAATCCATCCCCATACATGCGGCGGCAAAATCAACTTTTCGATATAATCCTCAGGCATGTTCACCGGCAGCGTTACAAACGTAATTCCGGCTAGCAAGAACATCCCCAACCAAAACGTCACCGACAAAATCGATAACAGCGCGACAATTTCGACCAAAGAAAAGCCCCAGTTGGAATAGAGTCGGTAGCGGACCGTCGTACCGCCGAACATCCAGCCGAATATATTGCTAAGCGAGTATCCGACGATCGCGCCCGTCATGATTCGTCGCAGCGACAAATCTTTTTTCAAACAATGAACGGCGATCCAATCGTAGCCCGTCAACACGAAGTAGTTGACGCACGTTAGTGCGATCGCGATCGCGACCTTGTAACGTGGAATGCCGTTGAGTCCATCCCAAATTTGCGAAAGCGGGATGTGCTTGAGCTTTTCGCGCAGCAGAACCAATGCAATGACCACGATGGCGATCAGCGCGGTATATTTGAGGGTCTCGCCGAAAACGCGTCCATTGCTTTCGGGCTTGTCGTTCATGCAGGTGTCCAACCGAAGGGCTAGTGGGTACTCCGTATTGCAACGGTCCTCGGATTATCGTTCAAGGTTAAAATCGCACAAGCCAGCGTGCGGGGACGCTGGCTTGGCGATGGTACTGAATCAAATTGCATTGCGGAGAATGGCCGCGTGGTCGCAGCGCCCGGAAGCCGGGCGGTTAAACGCGAAGCGTCTATTCGGCAACAACTTCCGTTTCGGCGGTCTCCGTTTCAGCGATCGAATCAACGACGTAGCCGCCGCCGGCCATGACCTTGTTCTTAATCTCCTCGCTGACTTGTGGATTCTCCATCAAGTAGTTGCGGGCCTTCTCTTTGCCTTGACCCAGGTGCAAGTTACCGAGCTTGAACCATGCGCCGCTTCGGATGACGATCTTGTGGGCCACGCCTAGATCTAGCAAGTCACCTTCGTAACTGATGCCGTTGGCGTGCATCATATCGAACTCGGCAACGCGGAACGGTGGTGCGACTTTGTTCTTCACCACTTTCACTTTGACACGTTGCCCGATGACTTCTTCGCCGTCTTTGAGAAGGCCGATCTTTCGCACGTCGAGGCGAACCGAGCTATAGAACTTGAGGGCCCGGCCGCCGGGGGTCGTTTCGGGGCTGCCGAACATGACGCCGATCTTTTCGCGAATCTGGTTGATAAAGACCGTGCAAGTTTTGCTCTTGCTGATCGCGCCGGTCAACTTGCGCATCGATTGGCTCATCAAGCGAGCTTGCAAGCCAATATGTGAATCGCCGATTTCGCCTTCCAGTTCCTGTCTCGGAACCAGTGCGGCGACCGAGTCGATGACGATGATGTCGACCGAGTTGGATTTGATCAGCGTTTCGGTGATTTGCATCGCTTCTTCACCGCTGCTCGGCTGGCTGATGAGCAGCATATTGAGATCGACGCCAAGTTTCTTGGCCCAGCTAGGATCAAACGCATGTTCCGCATCGATCAGTGCAGCGATGCCACCAGTCTTTTGGGCTTGGGCAATTGCGTGCAAAGCCAACGTGGTTTTGCCGCTGGACTCTGGGCCGTAAATTTCAATCACTCGGCCGCTAGGCAGGCCTTGTCCGCCAAGCGCGATGTCCAGCGACAAGCTGCCCGTGGAGATGCCGCGGATCGCTTTGATGCTGTCGCCGCAAAGCGTCATGATCGAGCCATCGCCAAATTGTTTTTCAATTTGCTGGACGGCGGTTTTGAGGTGTTCGTGATCCTTATAAATGGCTTCAAAGCCAACTTCGCCTTCGGGACGTTTGGCTTTACCGGCTGGTTTCGTCTTTTCTTTTCGGTTCATTTTTACTTCAGTCGATAGGTTGGTCATTGGTTTCTCCATTCAAATAAAGGGGCCGCTTTCCTCGCTGCCGCGCCACACCAACAGTAATGTAACGCAATCAGCTCGTAATTACATTCCGGTATGTCCTGATCAATAAGGCCTGTTCGTTGGCTAACAAGATTCACAAAGGTTGCCGAGTTGGTCAAAAACGCCAGTTTTATTTGCTTGATATTAGTATTCGCAAGCGATGGGACACGTTAGGTCCGCAAATAAAGCCGTCGGGAATTTTGGCAGTATTTTTGGTTTCCGCTCTGCTGGTGGTAACGCTCCAAAGAGTCGCCGTCCTTGGCAACCAATCCGTAGTCGTGCCTTCTAAATCGACGGCTTTATAGAGAACGGATCGGCAGGCTTTGACAGCCCATAAATCGTCGTGTCCAATAATCCAAAACTATTCCAATCTGATCCACAAGTGAGAAACAAAAATGATCGCGCAACGACTTTCGGTGGCTATTTGTCTTGGTTTAGCAATGTTCGGCGCGACGGCGTCAGTTCAAGCACAAGGCCGCAGTAGAGGTATGGGTTCGTCACTAGCACGGCTCTTGACGATCGAAGAAGTTCAAAAGGAACTGAAACTCGACAGTGCCGTTTTGGAAAAAGCCAAGGCCTATGCCGAAACCTCTCAAACCAAAATGCGCGAGGAGTCTCAGTTGATTCGCGATCAAGGCCTTAGCGACGCGGATATGCGCGCGGACTTGGCGGCCCTAAACGATCAGATGTTTGCCAAAGACAGTGAGGAATTAGCCAAGATTATTTCTGCCGACCAGATGAAGCGACTCAAACAGCTCATGCTGCAGCAAATAGGCATTTCCGCAGTCTCGCGAAAGGAAGTCGCAGAGGCGATCGGCATCAAGGAAGCAGATCGCGTTGCCCTGAAGAAGAAAGTCGACGATATGAACACCGCCAACGGTGAGAAAATGCGCGAGATGTTCTCAGGCGGAAACGTCGATCGTGACGCAGTGCAAAAAATAATGGCTGAGAACCGAAATCAGCTCGACGAAACGGTTTTGGAGTCGTTGGACGAAGCACAAGAGGCAAAATTCAAAGAACTCGTCGGTGCCGAATTCAAATTCCCCGAACCGCAAGCCGGTGGCGGTCGACGACGAGATTTCTAATCAAGTCCGTCGAGTCAACTTTGTCACGAATCAAGCATCCTCGGTCCAATTGGCCG
Organism: Planctomycetota bacterium; assembly: GCA_031376585.1. Taxonomy (GTDB): domain Bacteria; phylum Planctomycetota; class Planctomycetia; order Pirellulales; family Pirellulaceae; genus JANMEB01. The sequence continues at coordinate 26,881 of JANMEB010000677.1, forward strand.
AGGATTTTT
>JANMEB010000693.1:0-6266 GCA_031376585.1 Planctomycetota bacterium
CTCCGCGCGCCGGTCGATTGTCACGCTGCATATTTGCAGGACGAATGCCCGTCACAAAGTTCTTCCGCTGAACGCCGTCGGTCAAAAAACGGCGTGAACTGTAGCATTTACGGCGTTTCGAATCTACGCATTTTTCCCGCATGAAACGGCAACAATCCCCCGGTCGAGTCGGTGATTCAAAAGGCGTTTCAAGCCGCCGTCCGTTCGGCCAAAATCGCCAAGCCCGATACGCCCCACTCGCTCCGTCATTCCTTTGCCACTCACTTGCTCGAAGACGGCAACGATCCCGGCGCGCCGGGACATCATCCAGGAGTTACTCGGACACAGCGACGTAAGCACGACGATGATTTATATCCACGTCTTCAACCGAGGCGGCAAAGGAGTCCAAAGCCCGGCCGACAAGCTGTAGCCCGCATTTCGTACCACCGAATCGTAACCCGACGCGTCAGCGAGGAAATTCACGCTAAACCACAGTAATGTTTCGGGTTAACATGAATGCACTCTGTTGGTCACGGATCCAGCTTGTAAGAAATTCGGGTCAGCCCCCTGCATGGCCAACCCGAACGGCTTATCCCGACCAGAACGGTCGGGCTAAGCAAGCCAAAGCCGCCTGCACGAAAACGTCGTAAGTGATTGACAGCAGAAACATTACCAACCAAAATCAGCAGCCACCCGACCGGTGATAGCCCGAACGAAATGTCGCAATCGCCCGGTCGGTTTAATTACAAGTTCGGCGGCTCAAGTCCATGACGGAGGTACACACCGAGTGATCTGGATATGGATAGCATTCATAGCGTTTGTCCTACTGATGCTGGCACTGGACCTGGGCATCTTTCACCGCAAAGCCCACGTCGTCAGCGTCAAAGAGGCCCTCGCCTGGTCGGCCGTGTGGCTATCCATGGGGTTGTCGTTTTCCGTGTTCGTGTACTTCGCCTATGACGGCCAGTGGTTCGGCCTTGGCACCGTGGTGGACGTGGTCGACGGACGGATGAACGGCGGCGCAACGGCAACGGAGAAGTACCTGACCGGATACGTGGTCGAGAAGTCCCTCAGCGTGGACAACATCTTCGTGATCGCGATGATCTTCGGTTTCTTCGCGGTGCCGCCGCTCTATCAGCACCGCGTGTTGTTCTGGGGCATCCTCGGCGCCTTGGTCTTGCGCGGTGTGATGATCGGCATCGGGGCGACGCTGATCGCTGAGTACCATTGGATTCTGTACGTTTTTGCTGTCTTCCTGATCCTGACGGCGTTCAAGATGCTTTTCCTCAACACGGAGCACACCGATCCAAACAAGACCATCGTGCTCAAGCTGACGCGACAATTGTTCCCGGTGACCGCGAGGTTTCATGGCGAGCACTTCATGGTTCGCGCCGGCGCGCCCGCATCGTATGAAAGTGAGGTTCCCGGCGCACCCGTGCTGCCGGACGAAGTGGTGGAGAAGGCTCGACCGGGAACGCTGCTTCTCACGCCTCTGGCGCTGGCGCTCATCATGGTTGAGGCGACCGATCTAATCTTCGCCGTAGACTCGATTCCGGCCATCTTCGCCATCACGGGTGACCCGTTCTTAGTGTTCACCAGCAATGTGTTCGCGATTCTCGGTCTGCGATCGCTCTACTTTGCGCTGGCCGGCATGGTAACGAAGTTCCGATACCTGAAGGTCTCGCTCGCACTGGTCCTGATGATCGTGGGCGTGAAGATGTTGCTTGCCGAATGGCTGAAGCTCGCCATCGGGAAGCACTTCAACTTGTACTTGCTGGCCGTAATACTCTCGGTCCTGGCAGCGGGCGTGGCAGCATCCGTACTAGTGGAGCGTCGTCGAATGAGCCGCCTAATCGGGTAGCCGGGAGTGATTAGCTTCCGGCTACCACACCACCACGGCATGCGGGTCCGCGCGGGGCGTTCAGAGCAACACAGCGCGGTTCAGGCGGTGACTAACCCCGAAGACGTTGCTTCCCAATTTTGCAGTTCCATCAGGAAGCCTCGGATAGCGACTTTGCCGCTGTGTCCGGTTCGCAAGAATTCACGGTTCGGCCGAATACCGCGCCAGCTCACTTGTAGCCCTTGCGCCCGCCGTGCTTACACCTTGAGACTCGTCATCGTAGAATGGACGCGGACAACGCGGCAGGAGTTTCACATTGACTGCAACCTACACTAACGGCAACGTAAGTTTTTTGTATCCAGAAAACTGGAACATCTCCGAATCGGATGACGATGCAGCCGACGGCACCAGCCACGTCACTTTAGAGAGCCCTGGCGGTGGTTTTTGGTACATGTTTTCAAGCCCCGCGTCGGCCAATTCAAAAAACACAGTCGGCGAAGTCATGGCGGGAATCGAAGATCAGTTCGAGGGCATCGAGTGGAATCAAACAAGCGAATCATTTCACGGCATTGATACAACCGGCTTCGATGGATTTTTTTACGCTTTGGATTTACTGATCTGCGCACGAATTCGTGTATTCAAAACGCTCGATCGACTTTTCGTGATCCTGGTTCAATCCGAGAGCGGCGAGTTAGATCGTCTCGCAATGGTGTACGACGCAATCACTTTGAGCCTGCTCCATTCGACCGCTCCCAAGCAGCAAGCAGCCAGCGCTAGCAAAGTTTCGTGACGAGAAATCATATGGAGTTTCAGCCATGAGATTACCCGTCATCAGCGGCGTGATTCGGCGGCGGTTACTTGTGAACTTTCGCGTGGACGCCGATGTGATGGCCGGTTATTTGCCCGCGCCATTTCGTCCCAAGCTCCATCGAGGCTTCGCGATTGCCGGCATCTGTTTGATCCGTTTGGATGAGATGCGTCCTCGTGGGTTGCCAGGTTGGTGTGGCATTTCCAGTGAAAATGCCGCCCATCGCATTGCGGTCGTTTGGGACGATTTGGACGGGCAAACGCGAGAAGGCGTTTTCGTTCCGCGGCGCGATACTGGGTCGTGGCTCAATCATCTTGTCGGTGGGCGCCTATTTCCTGGCGAACATTATCTTGCCAAATTTGATGTCGAAGACGACGGCGCCAGGGTTGCCATATCGATCAATGCGAGCGACGGAAAAATGTCAATTCGGTTGCGCGGCATGGAAAGCGAAGCGTTGCCTCTGGCGTCTTGCTTCAAATCGTTGGCCGAATCGTCGGCGTTTTTTGAAAGTGGATGCGTCGGCTACTCGGTCACGCGCGATGGCTGCCGGTTGGATGGAATTCGGCTCGAAATGTTAGGTTGGAGCGTCCGACCGTTTGGCGTCGAGCAGGTCGAAACCAGCTTTTTCTCAGACGCAACGATTTTCCCCGTTGGCAGCGCGACGTTCGATCACGCCCTTATCATGCGTGACATCCCGCACCAATGGCATGTGGTCCCGGACATGGTAACCGAACAATCGACAAGCCAATCAGCTCAGTCAATTCCCGCTGACCTCGAACCGGTCGGCGAGTCAGCTTAATTCGATCGGCAATTGCCACCTTGTCCAGCACGAAAAAATGTCCGCAGATAAGGCGGATATCACGGATTTCGTGCAAGTACGATTTCCACCCTTATCCGTTTCATCCGAAAAATCCGCGGTTAAACTCGCTTTGATTTGTCGAAATTGTTGGTTCGTTTTGGCGCCAAGGTCTAGAGATTGGACTAGTGTGCAGCGGCGAAAGCGAACAGTGCCGAGAAAGCAATGAACACAACGGTGAGCGTGTGATAGCCGAGTCTTAGCGACCAGTGAGTCAGATGTGGTTTCACGTCGAAGACGGATTGCAGACTTAGTCGGATGCCCCAAAAGATTGCGATGTAGCCGCAGATGACTCGCGCGAGGCGACCGCCGGCGGCAAGTTCTTCGGAACAACTCACGCAAATAACGCCGAACGCAATGATCGACATGACCACGTAGCCGCCGTAGGTCCAATACATCTGCCGATGCAAGGGCTTGAGTACGCTCAGCTCGGTCTGCCACCGCAACTTGATGGGCACCAGCGCGGAGGCGATTAAAACCGACCAATGCGCGAAACCAGCCAGCCAAATCCAAGTCGATAGTTCGTTCATGGATCGCCTCGCATGAATTGGAAAAACGGAATGACGATGTTTTCAAAAAACGGCACGTTCATAAAAAACGGCAGCGGAGCAATCAAGCAAATCATTGCGAGCAACCAGCCCGCAACGCCGCGTCCCAAGCCAACGGACTTGCCCCAGCGCGATCGCTCAAGCAATATGCCGGCGGCTTGAACCAAAAAGTACAACGTCGGCAGGCCGTAGCCACCTTTGGCTGGAAGCGACATCACGGCTTCGTGAATCAGGCCGCTTGCGCCGAAACCGATCCAAGTCGCGTGGGCCAATCCGAGCTTTCGAGCAAATGGCCGGAACCAAAATCGGTGGATCAAATCGCTGAACGCGGTGTTCCAACGACGCCCCCACAAACTTGCGACGCTTGTCGCGAAAAACGGCTGGTCCATGATCGGAGCCGCGTCGATTCCCCGCGATCGCCAAAGGCAACTGAGCAATCGAAAAACGCCGAAATGAAGGACCAGCATGTAACCGATCATTCCACTCCAACCATAGAGCCATGACGGCGATGGTTTGAACAAGTCCAATGGATCGAAGATGAGGCACAGACCGCAGAGTACGTTGGCACTTGCGATAAGAATTTCAAACAGCCTCGGCAGCGAAACCGTTCGATCCGCGTTTAGAAATGCGTTCGCGTCCATCCCTGGCCAAGCCGCCAAGTAGGCCACTTGCCGCCCGGCCGAGCTTGTTGCCGCATTCGTTCGTTGCCACGTCAGCCACTTGAAGCCGAAGTAAAATGCAAACGCGATGCCCCACATGAGCGACCAGCGGGACGAGCCATCAGGCCAAAAGAAAGCTGCAGCAAGCGGCAGCAATACCAACATCGACCATCCGCGCAGCGACAGACGACGAGGTGCGACTTTCATAGTGGTTGTTCGACCTTGTCCGCTTGATCCAGCCGAGCCATCCGCGTTGCAAACAAGTTATTCAGTTGCAAGCCATCGGCTAGGAATGTTTTCAGGTCGCCGGGCTTTACGCACTTATTGCGGCGATAGAAAATCAACTTATTGCGATTGCCTTCAAGTGCGATGTCGCGGCGCTCGACGAAGAATTGAAATATGTCAGCGTCAAACAACTTGCGGGTCTGCTCTTCGTTGGGCGACTTGAGCATGAATCGGCGGGAGAATTCTGGGTGTTCCTCGAAGTCAATGTCGCGAAAGCCAAACGCACCTGCGATCGCGTCCAGAAAACTCTCCGGCCGCAGCGTCATCGGCGGGAACTGCAACGAATTGGATTCCAAGGCCAGTACGGTTTGATGCGACGTGTGCTGTTGCTTGCCGCTGCCGGTCGTGAATTGGTAGTCGAACACGGACATTTGCACCCCTTCGGCTTCGGCCCGTAGGAGATTGTAGAGCTTTTGCGCGCGACCTTCTTTGAAAAGTTGGAATTCGCCGAGTCGAGTGCGAAACTGCTCGGTGTCTTCCGCCGAAAAAGTCAAACCAAGTTCTTGGGCGAATTGCTGAATGGCCTCGCGCCGCAATCGCTTCAGCCGCGCCGTGTAAACGCTCACCGCAACGACGACGCCAAGGACGAGAATTCCAATGCCAATGACATAGACTATGTCGTTCATAGCTTAACTCGAAATGCCACTTTGCAGTTGCACTAGTTGCGTGGGTGACGAGTTCCCAGCGGTCGAATTCGCGTTCGCTTGGATGCGAGGATCAAGCCATTGGTCGGGTTGAAAATGTTTGCCGTAAACCCCGTAATCGTGAAACGCGATTCGCTTGGCCAGTCGATAAGCCCAGCTTCGTTCAGGAACAGGAGGCAAGTCCGGCGAGTATTGCGAAGGATGGCTTTTGGAAGCGCGAAGCTCTGCTAGCGCCGTTTGCCGCGCGGTCGCGTCTTTGGCGTGATGAGCTTGGACGAGTCGATCGATCAAGTCAGGCCGTTCGAGCGCAATGCATCCGCGAGTGTGGCTCGCCGCAGTCTCTCGAAAGTCGCGCAAGAACTCCGAACGGTTGAAGACTTCAGAAAGCGGGCGCGGATCGTGAATCGAATCGGTCGCGAATTGGATGATGGGGCAGGGCTCGATATCGCCCCACGGGTTAATGTGGTGCGTAAAGCCAGTCGCGGCGGGGCAGAGTGCTTGGCCATCGGCGTCGTAATAAGCGTCGATCAGGATGATCGGTTTGCGGCACCGCATGTCGACCACGAATTCGCGGACGGCGCGCTGTTGTTGCGGCGACAAAGCCAATTCGGGATGAGCTTCCGGGCCGACCGGGCGATAGATGTGAA
>JANMEB010000736.1:0-8334 GCA_031376585.1 Planctomycetota bacterium
GTCGGAGCCGGCGCGGCGGGGCTGATGGCCGGCGCGCGTTGTGCACAGCGAGGACTCAAAACTCTCTTACTGGAAAAAAACAAAAAGCTTGGCGTTAAAATTTTGATGTCGGGCGGGACACGCTGCAATATCACGCACCACACCGACGCGCGCGGGATTGTGCAAGCCTTTGGACGGAATGGATCCTTTCTGCATTCCGCATTGGCGGCGCTCAGTCCCGAACGTGTCGTCGAACTCATGCACGAGATTGGTGTTCCAACCAAAATTGAAGTAACCGGCAAAGTCTTTCCGGTCAGTGATCGGGCCATCGATGTGCGCGATGCGCTGGTTCGCTATGCCGAACAATCCGGTTGTCAGATTTCGCCCGCCGAACCGGTCACTGCAATTCTTCGCACCGATGACGGCTTTGAGATCTCGACCGCGACGCGCGAACTTTCGTGTCGCCGATTGATTCTGACGACCGGCGGCAAGTCTTATCCTGGATGCGGGACCACGGGCGAAGGATTCATCTGGGCGCAACAGTTGGGTCATTCGATCATTCCGCCGCGCCCCGCACTCACGCCAATCCTGACCGGCGACCAATGGCTGCATGAACTTTCTGGATTGACGCTCGAGAACGTCGAGCTTTCGTTGTTCGATTCCCAATCGGCAAACAGCCAAGACGTAAACCAAAATAGTTCCCTCGCTCCAGACTTTGCGGGAACTGAAAATAGTTCCCTCTCCCCGGTACTCCGGGGAGAGGGTAGGGTGAGGGGTCGTTCGGGCGCTAAGCGTCCACTCGATCGTCGACGCGGCTCGTTCTTGTTCACGCATTTCGGACTTTCGGGACCTGTAGCTTTGGATATCAGCGGGTCGATCACGGCTTGTGCGAATCCGACCGAACTCGTCCTGCGAGCCAATTTTTTGCCAAATGTTTCGATGGAGGCTTTTCGGCAGCAACTGCACGAGTCGGCGCGCGTGGATGGAAAGCGGCACGTAATTGGCGTGCTAACCGAACGCTTGCCGAAATCGCTTGCACGCGCGTTGGCGCAAGCTGCGTCGATCGCTGATGAGTTACCGATGGCCGAACTTTCTCGCGCCAAGTTGGATTGCTTGATCGAGCTGCTCTTTCGCTGCCCACTCAATATCACTGGCACGAAAGGCTTTGACAAAGCCGAAGTCACAGCAGGAGGCATAAGCTTGAGCGAAGTCGACAGCCGCACGATGCAAAGCAAACTGGTTCCCGGCTTGTTCATCGCCGGAGAAATACTGGACCTCGACGGCGCGATCGGCGGATTCAATTTTCAATCAGCCTTTAGCACAGGCTGGCTCGCGGGTGAAAACGTGTAGACCAACTTGGCCCTGCATCGGAAAACGTAAACTTCCGGTCATACGACATTATTCTTGAAGCTCAATTATCAATCTCTTTTTGCCGAGGGAACGAGCCCGAAAAGCGGCAAATCGAGTCAAAGCTACTGGTTCCGTTATTTTAGACCTTAGCGGCAATTGTTTTGGTTTGTCCTATGTTCCCATCGTAGCTTTTCTTTCGCGCCGAGCGTAGGCTTTATAACTGATATTTCAAGATCGTTAGAAACATAAATGGGGTAGCGAAATGTCAATGTTTAATTTCCGGCGTTTTGAATTCACGCGTTCCGCGCTTCGGCAAGCGAAAGCCACCAACAAACTGTTTCGCGAACTTGGGGAACGAGCGCACATTGGATTAGAGCTACTAGAATCGCGGATGCTGCTGGCGGGCATGCCGACGTTGATTGATATAGTTTCTGGTGCCGGCGCATCGTCGCCATCCCAATTCACCAACGTCAACAACATTGTCTTTTTTAGTGCTTCCGATCCGACGAATAGCTTTGAACTATGGAAGAGCGACGGCACCGCCGCCGGGACCGTGCTCGTGAAGGACATTCGGCCGGGCGCCGGGTATTCATCGCCTTCAGCCCTTGCCAACGTGAACGGCACTTTGTTCTTCAGCGCCAACGATGGCACCAATGGCTACGAATTATGGAAGAGCAACGGAACCCCTGGCGGCACCGTACTCGTGAAGGACGTTCAGTCGGGAGCCGGAAGTTCTTTTCTTAATCGCCTCACCAACGTGAACGGCACTTTGTTCTTCCAGGCCGATGATGGGACCAACGGCATTGAATTATGGAAGAGCGACGGGACCGCCGTCGGCACGGTGCTCCTGAAAGACATTCGGCCTGGCGTTGGAAGCTCGTTACCCGCCTACTTCAGCAACGTGAACGGCACGCTGTTTTTCAGTGCCAACGATGGCACGAATGGCGTTGAATTGTGGACGAGCAACGGCACCGCCGCCGGGACCGTTTTGGTCAAAGACATCCGGCCGGGTGCCAGCGACTCAATTTCCGGTTCCTTAGCCAACGTAAACGGCTCACTGTTTTTCAGCGCCGACGACGGATCGAATGGCTACGAACTATGGAAGAGCGACGGCACGGCCGTTGGCACTGTGCTCCTGAAAGACATTCGGCCAGGAATTGATAATTCCAGACCCAAATACCTCACCAACGTGAACGGCACGCTGTTTCTTAGTGCCAGCGACGGAACGAATGGCTACGAACTATGGATGAGCGACGGCACGACGGTCGGGACGGTGCTCCTGAAAAACATTCGGCCGGGAGTCGGAAGTTCGTTACCAGCATACTTCACCAACGTGAACGGTACGTTGTTTTTCAGCACCAATGATGGAACCTATGGCTTTGAGCTCTGGAAAAGCGACGGCACGACGGTCGGGACTGTGCTCCTGAAAGACATTCGGCCGGGCGCTGCAAATTCCTATTTAGCAGGCCTAATCAACGTAAACGGAACACTATTTTTTAGCGCCCTCGATGGAACCAATGGAAGTGAATTGTGGGTCATGGACGGCGGCGGCGAACTAACGGTGAAAGGGCAAGGTGTCACCAGCGCTGTCGTGTCCGGTCCTGGCGTGACGACAGGTGCCGTGCCCGGCGCGGGTTTACCGGGAGCTGGCGTTGCCGGTGTTGGTGTAAAACCACCGACTACTCCTTCGACTTTGGCACTGGTCGACATTGTCAGCGGAATTAGCGCGTCCAGCCCAGAGGACTTTACCAACGTCAAAGGTGTCATCTTTTTCACAGCAAACACCGCAGCCGAGGGTCGGGAACTTTGGAAGTCCGACGGCACCCTTGCGGGAACAGTGCTGGTCAAAAATATTGCCGTTGGATCTAGCGATTCCTACATCGACCATTTAACCAACGCAAATGGGATTTTGTATTTCCAAGCCACCGACGGAACGAACGGAGCTGAGCTTTGGAAAAGCGACGGAACGACCGCCGGCACTGTGTTAATAAAGGATATTCGCGCAGGTGGGTCGGGCTCGGTTCCCTACGGATTGGTCAACACCAACGGCACGTTGTTCTTCTCGGCTGCCGACGCCGCAAGTGGCCGGGAACTTTGGAAAACCGACGGAACCCCCTCTGGCACAGTTCAAGTGCTCGACATTCGGCCGGGAGTGAATTCGTCCTATCCGAAATATTTGACGAATTCCAAAGGGACGCTGTTCTTTTCTGCCAATGATGGAACTAACGGCTACGAAGTCTGGCGAAGCGATGGGACAATCGCCAGCACGTTCTTGGTCAAAGACGTGCGCAGTGGTGTATTGAGTTCCGACCCGCGGGATTTTACCAATGTCAAAGGCATCGTATTCTTTAGCGCCAATGATGGAACGAGTGGACGCGAGTTGTGGAAATCGACTGGCACCACCGCCAATACTTTATTGGTCAGTGATATTCTGTTGGGCGCGACTGGATCGAATCCGACGGAATTCACTAATATAAAAGGGAATGTTTTCTTCGCGGCCAATGACGGAATAAGCGGTACGGAGATTTGGAAGAGCAACGGCAATGGCGCGGTCTCTGGCACGTTCATGGTGAAAGACATTCGCGTCGGTGCGAGCGGCGCTATCCCAACGCAGCTATTAAATCTCAATGGGCAGCTCGTATTCACCGCAGATGATGGGACGAGTGGCGTTGAACTGCATCGCAGCAACGGCCAAGTCTCGGGGACGGTGCGGGTCAAAGACATTCGACCTGGCGCGTTAGGCTCATCCCCAACCAATCTTTACAATCTGAACAGTACGCTGTTCTTTTCCGCCGACGATGGAGTCAATGGTCGGGAGTTGTGGAAAAGCACCGCGTTTGGGCCGGGAACATTACTCGCTGCAGACATCAATCCTGGCGCCGGCAATTCGAATCCAGCCTTCATTGCGTCATCCGTTACAACTTTGTACTTCGCCGCCAACGAAGGCGCGAGCGGGATGGAGTTGTGGACGCTTTCGAATCCATTGGCGGCGCTGTTCCAAGCACCAAACGCAAGCGCGAGTGCTGCTGCACCGGCATCATCCACGAACGGCGCAATTCGCGTTACCCAGGCGTCGACGGTCAACTTGCCAAGGTCGTCGTTCAATGCCAGCCATCCGCGATACCCAACGGCTCGTCGCCTACCGGCAACCGCTGACGTATTACGGGTAATTGGTTCAAGAGACGAACACGCTGCATCAGCCGGAACATTGTGGTTCGCTGACGGCGGGCTTGCACTGGGCGAGTCGTCTTCGCCGCCCCCCGGCGTCGCCAAAAGTTTCGATTTGGAATCCCACTTCGCGTATGACGAGCTTGTAGTCTATTACCTTCGCAACCGAGTCGACGAAGTCGTGTGCCCAACGATTAACGCAACTTGACAGTCGCCATTCGTTTCCCGGCGCGACGAAAGGACTCCAGCCGCCATCGTCGTCGCCGCGAGTTGACGTCAATTAAGGTCCTCGCGATGTTTGGCAATCCTTCGACGAATCAATTGAGGACGGTTTCCCGCGAAAACGACTTCGGCGTCAATTAAGCCCGAGACCCCCTCAACCTAGCGACGTTTGAACAAATAACCCGAATATTCAAGCGTTGGACTCGTCATCTTTATAGCCGTGATTCCGCAGAGTTTGCGTTCCGCGGAAAGGCGAAATCGTTAAGGGCTGTCTTGAATCGTTGTAATCAGAATTCGGCGCGGTAAGCTCCTACCGGACAAACCCTACAACCCAATTCTTCGATTTAGAGTCATCTCAATGCGGAATCACGTCGCCAAGCTAACCAAATTATCGCGTTCGTATCTATTGAAATCGAAAGTCGAGTCCATTTTACCGACGCAAATGTGGATCGAAGTGCTTGAGTCGCGGACGTTGTTGGCTGGATTGCCGACGCTAATTGACATCGTGCCAGGTTTGTCTGGCTCAAGCGCTTTCAAATTCACCAATGTCAATAACAACGTATTTTTTACTGCTCAAAACGCCGCGACCGGCAATGAGCTTTGGAAAAGCGATGGCACCGCCGCCGGAACCGTTCTCGTCAAAGACATTCAAACGGGGACCGGCTCGTCAAGTCCTGCGAACTTAATCAATGTGAACGGAACATTATTTTTCAGCGCCAACGATGGCGTGACCGGAATTGAACTTTGGAAAAGCGATGGCACCGCCGCCGGAACCGTTCTCGTGAAAGACATTCAATCGGGAATTGGATCGTCAAATCCAGCGCAAGTAAGCAATGTAAACGGAACATTATTTTTCAGCGCCAACGATGGCGTGACCGGAATTGAACTTTGGAAAAGCGACGGCACCACCGCCGGAACTGTTCTCGTCAACGACATTCGGCTTGGTACCAATGCGACTTCTCTACCTCGGTACCTAACTAACGTAAATGGAACATTATTTTTCAGCGCCAATGATGGCGTCAGCGGCTACGAACTTTGGAAAAGCGACGGCATGACTGCTGGAACAGTTCTCGTTAAAGACATTCGTCCAGGAATCAACTTATCGGATGTACAAAGTTTTACCAACGTGAATGGCACGTTGTTGTTTAGCGCAAATGAAGGTGTGTTTGGCAGGGAACTTTGGAAAAGCGACGGCACCACTGCCGGAACATTTCTCGTCAAGGACATTCGTCCGGGAATCGATGCGTCGGCAATGTCTCAGTTAACCAACGTCAATGGAGCATTGTTTTTCCACGCAAACGACGGAACTACGGGCGAAGAGCTTTGGAAAAGCGATGGCACCGCCGCCGGAACCGTTCTCGTTAAAGACATTCTCCCCGGAAGCGGCAGTTCATTTCCTCTTTCGCTTGCCAACGTGAATGGCACGCTGTTTTGCAGTGCAGGCGATGATATGAATGGCACTGAAGTTTTTAGGAGCGACGGCACGGCTACCGGAACCGTACTCGTCAAAAACATTCGTCCGGGAATCAGTACCTCAAGTCCCAAATACTTGGTTAATGTCAATGGAACGCTGTTTTTCGTCGCGATCGACGATGTGAACGGCGAAGAGCTTTGGAAAAGCGATGGCACTGCCGCCGGAACCGCGGTGACAAAGGATATTTTTCCAGGGTTTACCGACTCGGATCCTGGTTTCTTAACTAATGTGAACGGCACTTTGTTTTTCGGCGCAAGCGATGGCGTGAATGGACAGGAGCTTTGGAAGATGGATGCTGGCGGTGAATCAACCGTCACCAAACCGGCTGTGTCGGGGCCAGGAGTTCTACTTCCGGGCGTAGCCGGAATTGGAGTTTCCGGAGCGGGCCTAGCGGGCGCTGGTGTCGCTGGAACTGGAGTTGTTCCGCCAACGACTCCCACCCAACTGGGACTGATTGACATCGTCTCGGGAGCAGGAGCATCCGACCCGCAAGAATTCACGAACGTGAACGGAATTGTTTTCTTTTCCGCAATAACGGCTGCGGCTGGTCGAGAGCTTTGGAAAAGTGACGGAACCAGTGCGGGAACGGTTCAAGTCAGCGACATCTACGTCGGCGTTTCAAGCTCAAACCCTTCACAACTACTAAACGTCAGTGGAAGGCTGTTTTTTGTCGCGACCGATTCTACTAGCGGGACCGAGTTGTGGGTCAGCGACGGAACTTTGGTCGGAACTCAACGAATCAAAGATATCTTCGCCGGTGCCGTTGGTTCGAGTCCGGCTTCGTTGACAAATGCAAACGGTACGTTGTTTCTTGCCGCGAATGATGGAACGGATGGTGCTGAACTTTGGAAGAGTGATGGGACCAGTGCGGGAACGGTTCAAGTTCTTAATATTAATGCTGGCGCTCTAAGTTCATCGCCAAACAATTTGGCGAACTCCAAAGGGATCTTGTTATTCGCAGCAAATAACGGAACCAACGGCAACGAACTTTGGCGTAGCGACGGGTCCGCCGCCGGCACGTTTTTGGTTAAGGACATCCGCGTTGGCTCGAACAGTTCGAATCCGGGAGGATTGACCAATGTCAAGGGAGTTGTTTTCTTTAGCGCCAACGATGGCACAAGCGGTGTGGAACTTTGGAAGTCCACTGGTACGACCGCCAACACAGTGCTGGTAAAGGACATTCTCGCGGGAGTCGGCAGCTCGTTCCCCGCAGAGTTCACCAATATCAAAGGGAATGTATTTTTCAATGCAAATAACAGTACCAATGGAAACGAGCTTTGGTCCAGTAACGGGTCGCTAGCCGGAACTGTATTGATCAAAGACATCCGCGCCGGCACCGCTGGCTCCCTGCCCATGGGTCTACTAAATCTAAACGGTACGCTTTTGTTCACCGCCAATGACGGAACGAGCGGCGCGGAATTGTGGCGCTCGAACGGTCAAGCTGTTGGAACTGTTCTTGTGAAAGACATCCGTTCAGGCGTACTGGGGTCGGCTCCGACCAACCTACACAATCTCAACAGCATGCTATTCTTTGCAGCCGACGATGGCATCAACGGTCGCGAATTGTGGAAGAGTTCGTCGTTCAGCCCGGGAACATTGCTCGTCGCTGATATCAATGTTGGCGTTGGCAGCTCAGATCCGGCATTCATCGCGTCGTCCGTTACAACGCTGTTCTTCGCCGCCAGCGATGGGGCAAGCGGCACTGAGCTGTGGACACTTTCTAATCCCTTGGCTCCACCAGCATTCCAAGCGATTGCGGTTCCCTCATCCGCTGGCACGATTACCGCAACCGCGACGACTAATTCGCCGGGAGGCATGCTTCGGTTTGTCCAGTCGACATCGGCCAACTCGCAACGGCTTTCCATCAAGGCGATTGGTCCACGAAGCCCGTTAAAGTTGCCGGTCAGGCAAAACGCTCGCGCTTTGGCTGGCTTAGTGAACGTGCCACTTCGGTCGCTTGAAAATCTCCTGCAAGGTATCAGCGCGGATTCGCGATTCGCCTACGACGAACTTGTGGTTTATTACCTTCGCGCCCGAGTCAACGAAGTCGCGTAAGAGAATTTAATTTCGCCCAATAGCCACCCAGTTGTATGTCGAATTGGGCTTCGGTGCCGCAAACGGTGTCGCTGAACCAATCGATG
>JANMEB010000737.1:0-6721 GCA_031376585.1 Planctomycetota bacterium
CCCCAATGGGCCAGCCCCGATCGAATGCAAATCGCCATGGCACTTCACGAAGCAATCACCAACGCGATGCATCACGGAAACTTGGAAGTCGGTTCGGAGTTGCGCGACCAATGCGAAAGCAAATACTACGACGAAATAAAAACTCGCCGCGGCGTCGCTCCGTTCTGCGATCGCCGCGTCCGCATCGAAGCGAACTATCAACCAGATGAAGTCACTTTTTGCGTCAGTGATCAGGGCCCCGGTTTTGACCCCCGATCAATCGCCGATCCACGCGATACCGAAAATCTGGAGCGATTAAGTGGCCGCGGTCTCTTGCTAATTCGATCGTTCATGGACGATGTGCTCCACAACCCCACCGGAAATAAAATCACGATGGTCAAGCGAAATCGATCGCCAGTCGTTTAGTGCCAAGGCTTTCGCAACGCCAAACTTGTTCGTTTATTGCGATAAAAGCTCAATTGTGGTCAAATCTACTGGCCCTTGAAAACGCGATGAATGAACAATAGTTAGGGCGGCACGCGGCTGAAACATTTGGCATGAGTGAATTCCCATTTGGATTTGAGAAAATCGCACCGGCAACATGGGCCTATTTGTCCGCGCTGCTCGTGTTGACCTTGTTTTTCAAGTTCAATCGCTTTTGGTCGTTCCGCAATCTCGACTTGGCTTTGATCATTTTACTTTCGCCGGGCCTCATCATGGTCATTCGCGGCGAAGCCGAGCTGCAACGGATTCAGGCAGAGTCCGCCAAGTCCCAATCCGTCAACAACCGCAAAGCCACGGACGAAAGTCCAACAGCAACGGAGTCGCAGTCCGATTCACGAACGCTTGAGCCCTCGTTACCGGAGCTGAACATGATGCGACTAGCCCGCTGGGGCTATGTCTGGCTATTTTCCGTTGGCGCGATTTTGTTGCTGAGGCTGTTGCTGGACCCGCTGCTGGTACGACGGCCCATCCTCGAACCGAATTTGGCGATCGGCGGATTAATGTTCTTGGTTTGTAGCCATCTGATCTTTATCACGGCCCACATTCTACAAGGCAACCCAAAACCCGAAGAACTTGCCGGTACTCGCGAAGCCATGGAAATGGTTCAAGGCAGTACGGCTGATTACGCAGGTGACTTGCGGCAACACGGACCGGGACTGGGAGTTTTTCATTTGATTCCCGTTTTTCCAACATTTTTTGTTGGAAATCGAACCGACGGCAATTTAGCCAGCGTTGATTTGAGAATCGAATCGATTGTCATTGCCAAGATCGTAGCGATATTATTGCAACTCGTTATCGTGATCGGATTTTATTATGTCGGCAAGCGACATTTTGGTGATGCCCAAATTGGGCTCGGCATGGCGACGATGCATTTATTGTTGCCTTACACCGCACAATTTGCAGGCCATGTATTGCACATCCTGCCCGCCGCATTATTGATTTGGGCCATCGCCATGTATCGGCGACCCGTTATTGCTGGAATCTTGATCGGATTGGTCGCGGGCGTCACGTATTATCCATTGTTCCTGTTACCTCTTTGGTTTAGTTTTTATTGGGATCGGGGCGCAAAGCGATTTGCGGGCGGTTTATCCGGCTCGATTCTGGCGATCATCTTGACACTTTTTTTCATGGTCCCGACATGGGCGGAGTTTGTGCGACAGATGCGATCCATGTTCGGATTTTGGTTGCCCAAAGTCGGAGACCTGATCGGAATTTGGCAGTTGGGTTGGGACGCGTGGTTTCGTCTCCCCATCCTCGTTGGATTCATTGGCCTCAGCGTCTCGTTCGCGTTTTGGCCAGCCCGAAAGAATCTCGGAACGCTCATCGCTTACTCTGCCGCGATCATGGTAGCGGTTCAATTCTGGCACGGGCACATCTACGGCGGCGGGCTCCTGATGGCGTGGTACTTGCCGCTGGCGCTGATGACGATTTTCCGCCCAAACCTTGACGACGTTACTGCAACCAGTTAACGAATTGGCAGCGATCAAGCTCACGCCTTGTTCCGATTTGTCTAACAACTAGCCAACGGCGACTGTCTCCCGAATTGTCCCGTTTTGTTTGAGGGCACGACCGCTCATATTTCTTTTAGTCGGAACGCGCTATTGTCCCGTTTCTGCTCGATAACTGCGTTTCGGGATCTGCGGGCCAACCGTCCAGCGGCTGAACTTGCAATTGGATCTACCGTCGTGCCGCTAGACGAGGAATCAAGTTCGTATGCCCCACATGCCTCATGCGTTTGGCCCCACCGCTGCGGCTTGTGACGATTATCGCGTTGGATCAAAATTCTGCACGCCAAAACCCGAGACTGGTATCCCTAAAATCGCTCGAATCGCTCCAGACATTCAGCCAAATTCCCGAACGACCGATCCAATAAATAGGAGACGGAATGAGGCGGTTTTGGATCAATATCGGCGCGGTGATCGTCCTTTTGGTGGGCGGTTGGTTCTTACTGAATCAACGGCAAATCACCAGTATCGACGACGTGTTTCGACTCGCGACCGCCCAATTGAAATCCTTCAATTTCCAACTCGCCAAACAATCTCAAGCACAGCGCGGCTCGCTGCGAATCGCGTCGTTCAACATCCAAGCCTTTGGTTCAGAAAAAGCCAAAGATACAAACGTCTTGAGCTATTTGGCACGCATCGTCCGCGAGTTTGACGTTGTCGCCATTCAAGAATTACGCGGCGAGGACCAATCGGTACTCCGTGCTTTTGTCGATCTCGTGAACGCCGAAGGACGAAATTACGCGATCGTCGCGAGTGAACCGATTGGACGCAATCGATATTTTGAACGATACGCATTTCTTTTCGACCGCGATACGCTGATGTTGGATGGATCACATACGTATACGGTTCACGACCCCGACGATGTACTGCATCGCGAGCCGTTCGTGGGTTGGTTTCGCGCGGCCGCCGTGGATTCGGATCAAGCCTTCACCTTTAGCCTAGTAAATGTCCATTTGGACTCGCGTCAGCCGCAAGCCGAAGTCGCTTATCTCGCGCAACTTTTTCGCGCCGTTCGAACCGACGGTCGCGGTGAAGACGACGTGATCATTGCGGGCGATTTCAACGCCGGTCCAAACCAACTTCAGCAACTGCGAAATCAAGCGGGCTTAACCTGTTTGATTACGGACGCTCCGACCAATGTCCGGTTTACACAGCAATACGATAATTTGTTGGTCGATCCACTCGCGGCCACGGAATTCACCGGTCATAGCGGCGTGCATGATTTTCTAAAAGTCTTCAATCTGACTATCGATCAAGCCACTGCGATCTCGGACCATCTCCCCGTCTGGGCCGACTTTTCGCCACTCGAAGGCTTCAACGGAACCCAGACGGCGTCCCGCGATACGTCCAACGTCAAGTAAGCTTTGGCGCGTTGCCCTCGTTTTAGTTCAACCGCCTCGTTCGTCGGCAATTCGATCCGGACGGCAGCGGCTCGCAGCCTGCAAAGAACATTTTTTACGCCGGCTACGACGGCATCACTCCAACGCTCGAGTTTGACGGCACGACCAAAGACGACGTGAGCCATCGGTACTTGTGGGGCCCGGTGACCGATCAACTCTTCGCGGATGAACAAGTCACCGTCCCGACCAGCAACGGCAATGTGCTCTGGCCGCTGGCCGATCATCTCGGCACGATCCGCGACATCGCCGATTACAACGAATCCAGTCCGGCCTTCTCGATCACCAATCATCGGGATTACGACACATTCGGGCGTTTGGAGAGCGAAACGAATTCGGCTATCGATCTATCCTTTGGCTACACGGGAAAACAATTCGACGACGCCACTTCACTTTACAACTATCTCAACCGCTGGTACGACCCGCGCGCCGGCAAATTCCTAAGCGAAGACCCCATCGGCTTCAGCGCCGGTGACGCCAACCTCTCCCGTTACGTCGGCAACACCCCCACCATGTTCACCGACCCCCTAGGACTTCAAGCTGCGTTCGGCGACGATGGCTCTGCCAATACGACGTCCTGGAGCGCGCTCCAAGATGAAACTCATCCAAATGGAGGAACGGGAAATCAAAGGCCCGCGAGCGGGGACGAACGCGTGATTTGGCATAGTAATATGCGCCGCGGAACTGCTGATACAACCGCAGGGGATCCGGATATCCCGCCTGCAGGTCAAGAAGAAGGGGCAGTTCTCGGCGGCTGGACTGAACGCGGAATTCGCGAAATCATTGGCGACAATGACTTGATGAATCAGGACGTTGAGATTGTTGCATTCCAAAAGGTCGTCGCAAAATGGATTGACGACAAGACGGGGGAGGAAACGTGGGAGGAGGCCGATAACTGGGGATTCACTAATCGACAAAAGAAAACGATTCGCCTACGAAATGATTTACCGCTTCATGATGCTGCAACCATGTTGATTCACGAATTGAATCACTTACGAACTAAGGAGCCTACAACTCCCGAAGCTGTGATCGATGACGAGGTTTTTGCAAGAATTGAAACGGAAAAATGGTTGATTGAGAAAGGCTGGCCACCATGGGTGCCTGGTTATCGTGATCCAGAAGGAACGATTGACGAGGCAGAAATACGGAAACACGTTGACGGCATTCCAATTTATAACCCGGATGCGGATGGTGACGGTCGAACGAGCACAAACAATTTGAGGTTTCTCGGTGTTAAAAAAATGTTCAAACTTACGGAAAAGTAACGCAAGAATATTGTTGTTGTTTTCGCTCATGATTTGTTCGGTTCCGGGTTGCGAAACGCAAACACCGGTATCGGTGAAGTCGATTCCTACAAACAAGATTGAAGTCTTTGCGAAAGTTGCTGAATTTTCAAGCGGCGCAGTGACCTACACCTTCGCTGATAGGCATTGTGAGACACATGGCGGATCCAGGCTTGTCGTTATTGAACCCGCAAATCTTGAGGGGTGGGAAATTTGGATATATCAAAACGGCACGAACGATGTTGATGCTCGACTCAAAATCATAGGCGAACGCCTTAGATTCGAGATTGATAAAGACTTGATTAATCCGGACTCCGACTCCGAATTTGAAATCTTTTCTGATTCCTTAAAAAATGTAAGGTAAATTGGAAAAGGTGTCAGCGACGGTCTTGGTTTTGGTCAATAGGCGACTCGATATAAAATATTCGAATTGTGTGATTTGTCAATTTGGTTGGGCGGGGAATGGGATTGAGCAACAGTGTTTCTGTAAATTGATTTTCTAATCTAAGTAATGGAAATGAAATGGAGCGGCGTTCGCCGCGAGATATTTTTTGGGAATGGGTGAGACGAGTCCCCTCTCCCCCAAGCCCCCTCTACCCTCTTCTCTGTGGTTCCGGTGTTGCTTCGAACTGGTTGGGAATGGTCAAGTAAGTTTTTCCGGTTTCCCAGTCGTCGCTGATTTCGTTGAGCACGGCGGTGACCAATCGCAGCAGCGAGGCCTCGTTGGGAAACAAGTTTGCCACGCGAGTGCGTCGTTTGATTTCCTGGTTAAGCCGTTCGAGCACGTTGGTGGTACGCAAGCGCCGACGGTGAGCTGACGGCAAGCTAAACACCGTCAGGCCCTCGGCGATATTTTGTTCCATCCAGGAGGCTAGGTCGGGAGCCTTGGTCTGGTACTTGGTCACCAACTGCGCGAGTTTCAGTTCGGCCTCATGGCGATCGGCCGCATTGAAGACATGCCGCAGATCGTGGGCAACTTCGGTTCGCATCGCCACGTGGGGTACGTAATGCATCGCGTTTTGCATCAAGTGAAACTGGCAACGCTGCCAGGCGATACCGGGAAAACAGGCGGTTCGAGCTTTCTGGATTCCCTGATGATCGTCACTCGTGATGAGTTGCACGCCGTGCAGACCGCGGTCGATCAACGATTTGAAGAAGTTTCGCCAATGGACTTCCGCCTCGCTGAGACTGACGCTGAGCCCGAGAATTTGCCGTTTCCCGTCTTCCGTAATACCGATGGCGACCAGCACGGCACAGTCGCGAACACTTCCCGCATGCCGTACTTTCTCGTATCGCGCGTCGAGCAACAGATAGGGCGTCTTTCCCAGGGGACGTTTGCGCCAAGCCTCCAATTCGGCATCGAGCGCTTCAGCGGCGCGGCTGACTTGGCTACTGCTAACGTCCAGGCCGCAGAGTTGCTGGGTGATTTCGGCAACTTTACGGGTCGAGACGCCCTGCACATACATTTCGGCGACCGCCAACTTGAGAGCCCGCTCGCTCCGCTCACCGCGTTCCAAAGCGGATGGATAAAACTCGACGTCGCGTGTCTGAGGGACGTTGAGATGGAGCTTGCCTAAACGGCTGTTGACAACCTTTGGCTTGAAGCCGTTGGCGTGCCCTTTGCGGTTCTCGGTCCGCTGATACGGGTTGGCTCCGAGCGCTTCGGAACGCTCCAGCTTCATCGCCTCATCCATCAAGATTTCGATTGCCTGAGCCATGCCGTCGAAGCCGCCTTCGGCCAGTAGTTGGATAACGTCGTCCCAGCCATTAGATTGATGCGTGTGGGTCATGTTCGATCTCCTTTGTCGCTTTGTGATGATTGCGATTAGAAGATCAACATCGGCCCACTCTTTTTCAAGCGGACCTCCAAGCTCAGCCAGCCTCCGATACAATCGATGCCGACTGCGCTTTTACAGAACAAACGTTACACCACCTAGCAACACCTGTACTTATTGCGTTTGGCATGATTGCGAACATGGCCTACGCCCAGGATTCCCGCAGTGATTCTCCGCAAGTCGTATTTGAATCGTACAGGACCGCTTTGGAGCGCGAC
>JANMEB010000003.1:0-11058 GCA_031376585.1 Planctomycetota bacterium
GGTCAAGCCTTACCCTCGATGATACGGACGGTTTCAAGGGATTGGAGCGAAAAGAGGTACACCCCGCACAGGATTCCATGTCGCATCGGTCCATTCAATTTTTGATGGCACTCATACGCAAATCAAAACGAATCCTCTGACACGTTTGGTCAGTTCCAACAAAAATTCGAAGACGTGCACTTTAGATACCGGGGTGCCCCGTTGGCAACGAACTACTCGGCTCCGTCCATTTCTTCTTGCAAGCGGCACCAGCGGTTTTCGCTGTCGGTGAGTTGGCTGGTGAGGGAGGTGACTTCGTTGTGCAGGCGAAGAGCTTCGGTGGGGTCGGTGGCTTGGAGTAGCTCGTTGTTGGTTTGGCGCTTTTGATCGTCTAGGCGGGCGATTGTTCGTTCTAGGGTAGTCATTTCCTTGCGGATTTCACGTTCGGTGCGGCGCGCGATAATGGGGACGGCTTTCGGTTTCTTGGCAGATGGTGGAGCGGCGGCCAGACGCGTGGCAAGCTCGCGCTCGCCGTCGTCGATTTCTTTATTAACCATGTATAGATACGACTCGTAATCGCCACGGTAGTTCGTCACGTTCCCTTCGCGGACTTCGACGATACAAGTCGCCACCCGCTTCATAAAGTGCCGGTCGTGGCTGGTGAAGATCACCGTTCCCTTGTACTGAATCAGCGCATCTGCAAGCGCTTCTACAGTGTCGACGTCCAAATGGTTTCCCGGTTCGTCGAGCACGAGCACGTTGTATTGGCTCAGCAGCAATCCGGCCATGCACAAGCGGGCTCGTTCGCCGCCGGACAAAACTTCGATCCGTTTTTTGACTTGATCACCGCGAAACAGCATCGCCCCCGCCAAATCGAGAATCGTTTGGGACTTCGTTCCGGCTGCCGCGTTGTACTCCAGGTAGTCGAGAACCGTCTTCTGTTGCGGCAAGCTCGTGTAAACATGCTGAGCGTAAACGCCGATCGAACAACCGTAGCCCCAGCGAACATCCCCCTCGATTGGCCGCAGCGAATCGACGACGGTGCGCAAAAAAGTTGTTTTGCCTTGGCCGTTGTCGCCGACGATGGCGGCTCGTGATCCGTGTTCGATTTCCAGTTCGATGTCGCGGGCGACGACGCGGTCCGGATATCCAATGGTTAATCCGTTGCAGCGCAGCGCGGGGCCTTTGCGCGGTTCAACCACCGGGGCGTTGATATTTGCAATCGGTTCATCGCCAGCAATGTCGGTCAGTTCCAAGCGCTCAAGCTGTTTGCTTTTGGAACGGGCTCGCGTGGCGGTGCTGGCACGGGCTTTATTTTTGGCGATGAACTCTTCCAGTTGCCTACGCTTGGCGAGTACCGCGACGTTTGTCCGCAAATTGTGCTCGATTTGTTCCTTTTGAAATTCTAGAAACCCGTCGATCTTACCTGGAAACATCGTCAGCTTGCCGCGCGAAAGGTCGAGCGTGTGGGTACAGGTTGCAGCGAGGAACGCCCGATCGTGCGAGACAATTAAACAGGCTTCTTGGTAGTGCCGCAGAAAATGCTCTAGCAGAATTTGGGTCCGCAAGTCGAGAAAGTTGGTCGGTTCGTCAAGCAGCAATAGATTCGGTTCGTGCAGCAAGAGCGCGGCCAGCTTGAGCCGCGTTTGCCAACCGCCGGAAAGTTTTGCCACCGGCCCGGCGAGATAGTCGCCCTTTAATTCAAACTCCCCGGCGACTTCCCCGCATTTCCAATCGGGCTGACCGCTGTCGCGCATCAGGAACTCGATCGCCGTTTCGCCGGGGGAAAACGGATCGTGTTGCCGCAGATAACCCAATCGCAACTTGGGATGCCGGATGACTTCGCCGCGATCGAGTTCCTCGTCGCCCAGCAAGACTCGCAGCAGAGTCGATTTTCCCGCTCCATTGCGGCCGATGAATCCGACTTTGACGTTGTCAATCAGCGTCGCGTCCGCACCGTCGAGGAGGATCTGGTCGCCGTAACGCTTGCAAGCGTTTCTAATTTGTAACAATACAGCCATTATTCTTTAGTTTCTCCCGTGGGCCGTATCGTAAGAAGCGAAGGCAATTTGGTAAAGGTGCGATGGCTATTCGGCACCGAAGCCCACAACAAATATTGCTATTGGACACGCGAATTGAACGCTTGATATTGCCATTGGACATTGACCGATGGTCGTCCATTGGACGTCTCCTGTTTCTTTCGCCCCAATACCAGATTGGAACAGTAGCTAACGAAGGAAACGAAGGTACGAGATCGCGACATTGCAAAAGGCGAAACGGGATGGCTGACTGTCGCGACGGAATCCCAGCCAAATCATTTCGAAACTAGCGCGTCGTCAAACCTAAGAATTAGTTTCCAAACCGTCGTCCACTGGCACAAGGCCAGCGGGGCGAATGGCACTGGGGCGAATGGCAACTAGAGCGGCAATCGAAACAAAACTTCTTTGCTCCCCTTCGGCCCTGTGCCGATGGGAGCCGGTTTGGCAACTCGATGTATTCGCCGGTTGCTCCTACGTCAAAATCGAGGTAATCACGTGGCCGTGCACGTCGGTCAGGCGTCGGTCGGCACCGTCATGGCGGACGGTCAGCTTTTCGTGATCGATTCCCAATAAGTGCAACACGGTCGCGTGAAAGTCGTACGTGCTTGTCGCGTTTTCGAGAGCTCGCCAAGCCCACGGATCAGTTTGACCGAATGAAACGCCCGGTTTGACTCCGGCACCGGCCATCCAGCCGACGAATGCGCCGCCATTATGGTCGCGGCCTTCACTGCTTTGCGAAAATGGCATGCGGCCGAACTCGGTGTTCCATAATACGAGTGTATCTTCTAGCATTCCGCGGGCTTCCAAATCACCGAGAAGCGCGGCAATTGGCTGGTCAATAGAAGCGGCTATCGGCGGAAGTTCTTTGGCGATGCTTGCGTGGTTATCCCAATTTCCGGTTGGCCCGTTTGCACCGCTCCAGACTTGAACGAAGCGAACGCCCCGTTCAATAAGTCTGCGAGCCAGCAAACAGCGGCGTCCGAAATCTTCCGTGACCGGATTGTCGAGCCCGTAGCCTTTGACGGTGTCTTCGGTTTCGTTTTTGAGGTCAAACGCTTGAGGCGCACTGACTTGCATTTTGGCAGCTAGCTCGTAAGCCCGAATGCGCGAGTGCAAGCGAGAGTCGCCTTCGTTCTGAGCGAGATGCAGCGCATTGAATTTGTCCAACAACTCGAGTCCCGCGCTGTTGGAATCTGAGGTAATGAACTTCGCTGAATCCGGGGCGTTGAGATCCGGCAAAAGTCCGGGCGTATTCGTTCGAATAATCGTGCCCTGGTGCATCACGGGAAGAAAGCCCGCACTAAAATTTCCGCGTTGATTGTACGGCAATCCACGGGAGTCCGGCAAAACCACAAACGTCGGCAAGTTGTCGCATAAATTCCCCAAGCCATAACTGACCCACGCCCCCATCGACGGGAAACCGGGGAGCAAGAATCCCGTGTTCATCAAATAGCTTGCCGGGCCGTGGACATTGGTCCGCGACGTCATCGCCATGAGAAACGCCAGCTTGTCAACGTGTTTCGCCAATTGCGGAAATTGTTCACTGACCCATCGACCACACTGGCCGTGCTGTTGAAATTTAAAAGGTGAAGCCAAAACATTGCCCGCTTCACTGGTGGCGGCTTCGACTCGCTCTCCAGTCCCCGGATCGAATTTCTGACCGTGTCGTTGTTCCAATTCGGGCTTGTAATCGAACAAGTCCATTTGGCTGGCTCCGCCATTCATGAACAATTGAATCACTTGTCGGGCTTTGGCCGGGTGATGCAGTCCAATTAGCCCATCGTCGGTTGTCGTGTTGGCGAGCCCGCCGTCACGAGACAAAACTTGGGCCAGTGCGATCCCGCACAATCCGCCGGACGCATGGGAAAGCAATTCGCGACGTGAAATGTTCGTGCCCAAGTTCATAACTTTGGCCTCACTTCCCTTTATCAGTTCACAAAAACAAACTCGTTGAGATTGAAGATCACGCGGCAGAAGTTTTCTAGGCCATGTTCGTTGGCGTACGCGACGAAGTCACTTAGTTCGACAGGACTTGGGTCGCGGCAGAGCGTCAATCGGAAAGCATTGTGGACGTGCGCCTCAGTGTTGCTTCCCATCGCGCGCAACCGCGTCGCGAAATGTTCGCTGTGCCGGGCGATAAACGCATCGTTCCACATCGCAAGAGCTTGCTGAACAGTAACTGAGTTTTCGCGTCCCGGGGTAATCGTGTCTCCCGCAGGACAATCGAGCGATTCCATGAACGGATCGGGAAGGGTGCGAAACAAAAAGCGGTAAATGCTCCGCCGACATCCCGACGGGCTATCGAGATCAAACTTGCTGTAGTCAATGACGGGCGTCACGTGCGAACCGGGCTTCAATTCAAATTGCCGGTCGCTTTTTCCACCCATACCCAGGTCGAGTTTGCTGGCGACCGCAAGAACTGTGTCGCGAATGGACTCTGCATCCAAACGCGTACGGTTCATTCGCCACAGGAATTGGTTGTCGGCATCCAATGTATTCGCGACGCTGCTTGCCGCTCGACTAGCAGATGACTGGCGGTAGGTCGCACTATTTACGATGAAGCGATGAAGTTCCTTGATCGAATGATCGCTGTCGCGAAACCTAACGGCCAACCAATCGAGAAGTTCCGGATTCGAAGGGGCGGCGCCCATCCGTCCAAAGTCATTGGGAGTCGCAACCAACCCGCGTCCGAAATGATATTGCCAAATTCGGTTGACGATCGAACGCCAAGTCAGCGGGTTTTCGTGCGCCGTCAACCAGTGAGCAAGCGCTGCTCGTCGCTCGGCTTCGGACGATGCGTCACTCACTTCGAAGCGCGACGGAATCGCGGAAACACAAGAAAGCGATCCGGGAGCTGCGTCAACAAGTGGTTGCCGGATGTCACCACGTTTCAGAATTTGGATTGGTCGCGGTCCCGCAGGAGGCTTCAATCCGCCATCGGGTTCAAAGTCGCTTGCGGCGGCATATACGAACGACGGCTCGGGAAGCGATGCCAACTCGGCAGCAATTTTCGCGTGTTGCTGATAAAGCGCCAGCTCAAGCCGTTGATCCGACGTTCGACGTTCCCTAGGTTCGGCCAGAACAGCGGCGATGTTGGCAGGCGGAATCCAGGCGACGTACGTTGGCAATTCGGAAATGGAAAGCCTGAGCCGCCCGATCAAATGTCGACCGCCGTGAAGCTGCTTGAGGACGACAGTCAGTTTGTCCGCGGTCCCAAACGATTGCTTTTGATTGAACTCAAATACTGCCTCGTGGGCCTGGCCGATTTTGGGAAAAATACCCCAAGCCGTTTGCGGATTTCCGTCGATAGCTTTGGCGATTCCCCAGTCGACTTGCTCAAAATCAGCGGTCGCGCGGACAATTGAAATTCGTTTGCCGTCTATGCCGCCGGAAAAAACCTCCAGTTCCGACAAGTGCAAGTTGCCGTTGTCTTGTCGGCCCGGTCCGTGTTGCGGCAGACTGTCGTCGGTCAACAATTCCAGCCGCAGCGCGGTGAATTCACCCGACGGCGGCGAAATCGTGATGGTGTAAGTGTCTTGTTCTGGATTCGCACCGGATGATAGTACCGAGCCGTCGTCGAGAGTCGTCAGCGTGGCCTCGCCTGCGGAGATGGCGGCTTCGGGCGAAAGATTTCTCCAGGCCGCGCGAGCTTGAGCCAATTCTTGTTCCCATGCTGCGACATCGTTTTGAATTTCGCTCGACAATAAATCAACCCCACCAGTCTCACCATCTTTTTCCATCGCCCTTTTTCGAGCCAGGATCGATTGGCGAAGTTGATGAACGTTGGGGTCGGCGTCAAAAACACGATTCGCGCGTTCCACTCCGGAAAAAACGGCTTGCAACGAGTAATAGTCGGCTTGCGAAATGGGATCGAATTTGTGGTCGTGGCAGCGAGCGCACTGGACAGTCGAACTGACAAAGTTGTTCATCACGTTGGTAATAATGTCGTCTCGATCCAAGTAGCGGCCGATTTGTCGGTCGATGGTATCCTCGCGGATGTCGCGCAATGAACTTTCGTCCCACGGCCCTGCAGCGAGGAAGCCCAGCGCTACGGTCGCCTGTGGGTCATCTGGAAACAACACATCCCCAGCGACTTGTTCTTGCACAAATCGCTCGTAAGGCTTGTCGGAATTGAAAGCGTCGATCAGATAGTCGCGATAGGGCCAGGCATTTTCGCGAATCCGATCTTGGTCGTGTCCGTGGGTTTCGGCAAAATGCGCCGTGTCCATCCAATGTCGCGCCCAGCGTTCGCCGTATCGTGGCGAATCCAATAGCCGATCGACCAATTTTTCGTATGCATCTGGTTCTTGACTGTTGATGAATGCGTCGACTTCTTCCGGTGCGGGCGGCAAGCCAATCAAGTCGAAATGCACGCGACGAATCAAAGTGCGCCGATCGGCTTCGGGCGAAGGCTCGACGCCCATGGCCGTTAACTTGGCGCGGACAAATGCGTCAAGCTCATTGCGACAATCGGGCCGGCCGAACGGAACTTGCGGTGCATTAAGTGGCCTTAACGACCACCAATTCAATCGACTGTCGACGGTCAACTCGGACTCATCGGCCCAAATGGCTCCTTGATCGATCCATGCCCGCAAGACATCGATTTGCTCTGCTGAAAGCGGTTCACCTTCGGGTGGCATTTCCATCCCTTCGACTTTTCCGCTGACAAATTGGATCAGATTACTTTCGGCACTGTTTCCCGGCACGATGTTGGGAGCGTGTTCAAGGCCGCCGGTGAACGCAACGTCCTTCAGGTCCAACCGATATCCACTTTCCTGTTCAATCGGTCCGTGACATCGCAAGCATCTCGCGGAAAGAATGGGCCAAACGTCACGTGCAAAATCGATTGCGTCCGTTCGGGCATTTGTAGTTGTTGGCGGGCTTTGCCCCCAAATAGAAGAATTGCCATTCACTAAAGTGGCGACAGAAATTGCGAGAATCAATTTTGCGGTCGCGCATAGAACGACTCTTAAAATCGTCTCAGGCCAAGTTGTTTTGTGCTTACGCATCGCGCGAGCCTTCTGGCTCCTTGAGGTCAGGCACCCGAGCCATTGTTCCGAGCCGACGTCAAGTTCGCCGCATCTCGAAAACGGACCAACTGTTGCTTTTGCGAATCCCAAAGATTCAGTCGCAAACAGCCAAGCACATCGCGCGGTCGAAGTGTTGTAATAAAAGGTTGCTGTAGCTCTGGGATAGCGGCCATTGCTTCCGGCAGTCGATAAAAAGGAATCCGCGAATTCACATGATGGACATGATGATATCCAATATTACCCGTGAACCAGCTCATGACTGGGCCAAGCTTCAAGTAGCTAGAGGATTCAAGCGAACCGCGATAATGATTCCATTCTTCGATCGGCACGACGCGCATGCCTTCGAAGTTATGCTGAGCGAAAAAAAGATAGGCCCCAACCATTCCGGCAATCGTGAAGGGAAGCAAGAAGCTGAAAAACAACACCGACCATCCGGCAAAAATCCACAGTCCCCCGATAAAGCCTGCGTGCGTCAACAACGAAAGTACGCTCTCCCAATTTTTTCGCGGACTCTGAAGCAACGGTATTAGGCATAGGCTTCCAAAGAACACCGTTGCGTAGGCAAGTACGATGGTGAGAACGTGGCGCGTAACGCGGTAATGTATCTTCTGTAACGTTGATGCACGCTGCCACTTGTCCGTCGTCACCAGCGGAAACGAACCGACATCAGAAGTCAGAAACGAATACTCGCTATCGTCAGAAACGATCGGCTTGCCGACGTTCGCATGATGAAAATTGTGGCTGTGACGCCAATTTCGCGGCGGGGTCAGCGCGACCAGCCCGTAGAACAAGAATAATGCATTGGCGAGTCGAGACTTTCGCAGCAGCGATCCATGGTGGAAATCGTGAAATAAGATAAAAGCTCTCACCAACAGGAGCCCGCCGAAAACCGATGCGGCGGCCCGTAGCGGCCACCATGAAACCAACGCTGCAGCGATTAGCGCGGCGACCAGTGCACTGAAAGTCGAGCCAACGCACCACCAACTCCGCATCCGAGATTCCTCGGCAAACGGGAGTGTCGCCTCAAACAATTCCTTGTCCGAGCGAGGCGGTAAACATTTATCATCAGGCATGGGCAAATTATCGACATGGAAAGCTCTTTATTGCCGCTTGCGATATTATAGTGCAAGCGACTCGTCGTTCTAAGGTAAACAATTGCCATCGACCGTCAAGTGAGGATAGCGCGACGCCAAAACTCGGCAAACGGGCCGCCACGATTCACGCGGGATTTTTGGCGGAGTTAGAAATCTGTTACGATGCGGAATGGTTAGCGCGACGATGCGGAATGGTTGGCGCGAATCATCCAGTGGGCCGCACGAATTTTTGCCTCATTTTCCATTCGCGATTATGGAGAAGAACTTGGCTCCACAACGAACACAAACGTCTATTCGTCGAGCAGCCATTGTCCTGGTGTTGAGCTCGGTTCTTGGATTGGTCGATGTCTCAAAGGCCCACAGCCAGTTATCTGATTTTATTCGAAACGCACCCAAAGCAAACACGGAGATCATTGCGATCATCGAACCAGCGGCTCATTTGGAGGCTATTTTGCGCAACCAAGGTTTGCAACGTGTGTTAGCTTCCGACCAGTATCAGGATGTGCCGAATATCGAAAATATGCAGCCGGAAAAACTCTCCGAAATGCTGCAAGCGACGAAGCCCTTTTATCCCAAACACATCGTCGTGGCGGGAACAGACTCCATCTACGCAGCGTTTCGCGACATTATCGAACTACTGGTGCGAGGGAATATGGCGATCTCGCTCAGTGATGCCGCTGTCAAAGTGCCCGAAAATGAAATGGCGGAACTCGCGGAAGAAATCAAAGCCGTCGTCACGCGACTTCGCGTGCCGTCACTCACTTTGATGCTTGATTGGGAAGACGCTTCGACCGCGTCAATGGTTTTTTCGGTGCTCAACGGTCAATTGAAAACGTTGAGGGAACAATTTGCAATAAAGATCAGAAATGAAGAATCTTCGACGCTCGCACGCGCGAAAATTTCCAACTTCCTAGACCTCGAGTCCGTCGGACAATTCGTCGCGACGATCGGACTTCAAGATGCAAACGACGAAATGGTAAAGTCCTTTCTCGACATCGACGTTGAATTGCGAATCGATCACATTGAAAACGGAATTCGGATTTGCCTGGGGCCCTTGGAACCGAATTTTATGGAGGCTGGCGATCTAACGGCATTGCTCGATAGACCAAACATGATTTTCTTTGGTCAATGGAACTTGGTCCCCTTGGAGAAATTTCGTGAGGACTTCAAGGCCACTCTCGACAAATGGCAAGAGACTGAACTTGGAAAAATATTTCTGGAACTTGACACCGAGGACGCTTGGAATTCGTTTCGATCATTGATCCGAGATTTGGACAAAGTTCCTCGGGAAGGTAATTGTAATGTCTGGTGGACGGAAAGCCGAATCGAAAGTTGCCTTGTCAGCATGGGTGCTCAGCCGGCGGAGAATATTTCAAATCACGAAATCCTACGGTTCATTCCGGAAGATATTGAAGCATTTCATCTGGATTCAAGACGATCTTTAACACAGACATTGGCAAAGTCGATTGAAGACAGTGAAGATCGAATAGCGCGAGACGCTTTTAAGGCGCAACTATCCGGAAACTCCGAGGACATCAACGATTACGAACTAATCTCAGCCGGATATTATGGAAATTTCAGCGTTTGGAGAGACGTTGTTCTCAAGCAGCTCCCCAAAAAGCGATCAACTCCTTGGGTCGTCATGGGTACCAGCGCAGGACGATTGAACGACATGTCGATTGACATTCCCATGCTCGACGGATTCCGATTTCATGCCGCAAACGCCGCGATCCCGCAATTCGCGGTCGTTGCGAAAGTCGACGACGCCAGCGAAATCTCCGCACTCGTCGACCAAGCGTATCAGGCGTTTGTCGACGGAATCATCAAGACGTCCGAAGTGGAAAATTCCACCAAGCTTACAACTGCGGTACCCGTAGAACTCGACCTGGGCGTTAGGGCTACTGAATTTTCGTTGCAATGGCTGAACGAATCGTCACTCGCTGAAATTGAAATCCAGGGCGATTTTCGTCTCCATTATCTTGTCAAAGACGATTACTTCATCGCCTCGACGTCCCCTATTTTGAGCCAACGAATTATCAACCTTCAGCGTAACTCGTTGCCATTGCACAACCCGGAAAATGCGCAGGTAATTTCCACAGGTAAGATCAGCGGAAAGTCAGTCGGATTCATGCTCAATTGCCCGATCAACTTTGTTATTGATGCTTTTACCCAAGCCGAAATTGCGGATCGAGAAGTTTCCGACCAATGGAAAGATACCTTCGCGATGATGGCGGACGTTATCGGCTTGATGAAAATGGCCCAGTGGCGAACCACGCAGGTCGATCAAACGCGGACGACGAAAATTATGTTGGACTTCATTACGGAATAAACGCTTATCACCGCACCGGCGAACGCACGGCGAAATCCAATCGCGATAGCCAATTCCGTTCGTAATTTCTATCTGCCGGAACGCGGTCCGCTGCGGCGGATCGGTTCCAGCGTGATACTCATGTTCCGGGAACGGTGGGCGAGCCCTCAGCGATTGATGTTTCTAAAATTGGCCAAGTGCATTCCAAAGCTTCAAAATTGAGACGCCGCAAGGATTCCCAGATCTCAATTCCAGTCACCGGCTTAAAGACAGGCTTTTTTCGAATTTCCCATAAACTACGAAGACTTTCGTTGACAAACTACGAAATGCTTCGTATAAAGAATCTGGTGATCAGCAGCGGCTTGGAAATCGCTTAGCGGAAGCATGCCAGCGCTCGATCGACATCACGCGAACTTCGGAAACTTCAAAAGTCCGGCGAGACATGGCAAAGATAAATTTGGCACGCCCAACGGAAGCTGAGTTGGCGATTCTGCGCGTCCTGTGGAACTGCGGAGCGAGTACCGTTCGGGAAGTGCAAGACGAAATCGAACCGCGGCGCGGTACCGGATACACCACGACGCTCAAATTGATGCAGATCATGTTAGACA
>JANMEB010000015.1:0-2050 GCA_031376585.1 Planctomycetota bacterium
GGCGGTGGCGGAGCCACCGCCTTTCGCATTTTTCCCCAAAAAATTCGCATCCGTTCGAACTGCTTATCGGTAAGCACCAGAATCCGAACTTCGCCATCGTTGGGTACCATCGCTTCCACGCGAACGATATGAACATGCGCATTCTCCTCACTTGGGCAATGCCGAACGTACACTGAATACTGCATCATTGAAAAACCGTCTTTCAACAGGCCTTTTCTAAATAAAGTATAAGCTCGCCGAGCCTTTTTCGTGTCGACCGGCAAATCAAACATTGCGAGAACCCACATACATCGATATCCGCTTATTTGCATTTTTCCGGAATCTCCAAGCGTTTGGATTCCCCGCGATAGCATTTGGCTAATGACGCCACGAACCGATGCAAGTTAACCATTAATGGTCCGTTCTCGCCGCCGAACGACACATCGTCCGCGAGCATCTTCAGTAGCCCCGCCTTACACGTCTGATCTAGCGTCACGCATCCCTGCCGATACAAATCACCGGCGCGCGCGTCGACTAAAGGGCGCAGCGGTTCAATCAAGTCATCCGCGAGACAAAATACATTACTTCGGTTGGAGTGTTTAAGACCGAGTGACGGATGATATCCGGCGGCCACGATCGCCCTTGCCAAGCACGCACGCATGATGGCGTAGCCGTAATTGAGCAGCGAATTCAGCCCATCTGCGTCCGCGTCGCGACGGAAGTTTTCCTCGGGCATCCAGTTTCCCCAATAGACGCGAGCAGCTTGGGCCTCGACATTAGCGGGATCGCCGGAGCGCACGTTTTGGACAAGTGCGATTAGTTTCGACCGGGCTGGAGAATTGAGCGCAAGATTTTCGGCTTGGGCGCGAATCTTAGCTTGGATCAATTGTTTCCAAATCTGTTTTCGGACAGGTTTGGGTGCGGCCAATTGCTCTTTTAATCGCCAGACGACTTGGCTGTGATCCGCAAGCGGAAGCAATATTGCAACAGGTAAGTGATTGCTGCCGCAAACGACGACTGCGGCATCCGATTCGGCCAAGCGAACGAGAGCGGAATGGGTATACATCGTCTGTTGATGGTCGATAACAACAATGCCGATATCTTCGCAAGGAATCGTTCCAACGGTTTCGCCGTCGCGTTTAAGCAAGAGTTGATTCAACTGAACCGAAAGAACCGCCGGTTCGCGCGAGATTTCAATAGTGCGTTTGATCAATGACGGTCCTCGGTAACTATACGAGGACCTTCCGTGGCCAACTTCATTCCGAAGACTTCACACTAATTCAAACTAATTCGATCGCCAGAGCCATTTTCGCAATTCAATCAACAATAATTGTAACTTGTCCAACCGGACTTACTCGGATTTTGGCGGCGTGTGGATGATCGGGTGGTGCCAAGTCTTTCAGGTCCGTGGGCGTGATGGCGAACTGCTCGCGTTTGGAATCAGGAACCTTCTTTCCTTCGGAGTCCTTCCGCTCCGTCGCCGCGCGAGCATCCCAATGGGGAACCACTTCAATACTACTCCCGCTTTCGCGTTTATTTATTTTCGCGACAACGAAGTATCCGACTTCGCCGGGTGATTCTCCTTTCTTGGTCTTGCCTCTCATCAGAAGCATTTCACCTTCGCAGAGACTCATCACGAATTTGCCACCCTTCTTGTCGTCATCGGAGCGATCAACGACGGGGTGAGCTTTCTCGATTCGGCTCAACTCCGTTTTGAACTTCGCCCGTTCGGCTGGGCGAGCGCGGAGTACCTTGGGCTTCGGGACTCCAGCATCTTGGAAGGCACGGAACTTTGCCAATTTCCGTTGTGCAGCTTCAAACCCAGTGACGACTTCACCAGTCCAGACTTCGACTTCTTTCTTGTTCTTGGCAACACGAATTTCAATGTGGTGATTGTTCTGGCCGTCAAAGAGGCGGAGCGAACTTAGATCATCCAACTTTCGACGCTTACCGGTCGCGTACTCGTAGTGATCCCTTCGGATCGTCACTGGATCGCTGTTGCTCCACAAAAGAATGACACGGTGAATCGGAACGCCGCTGTCTTGAGTCAATGGGCCATGCTTGTTGATCG
>JANMEB010000063.1:0-4273 GCA_031376585.1 Planctomycetota bacterium
GTCGGAACGAACGAAGGGTTCAAGGGTAATTGGCCGCTTGAGGAGAAGTCGATTGAGCCCGCACCAATAGTTGGGCCTAGTGGGTACGTCGGTCTGCCATCGTTCGATTGGTTGGACGCGTTGCCATAGAAGTCGCATTGACGCGGTACGACGATGGTTCGCGGGACCCAGCGGCAGACTTGTACGGGAATTTGCACGGGCACTTGGTAGCACACGGGTACGGAATACTCGCGAGTTTGCGTTACCGGGAATTGTTCGTAAATACTTTGGTAGATCGTCCGCGATTCGGTGCGAGGTTCCATTAGCGTGAAGGTTTGCGTTCGTGTTTCGGGAATCGAACGGTAGACGGTTCGGTATGCGGTCCGGGTTCGAAGTTCGGAAACCATCTCGGTGTATGGGACTTCGTGTTCCTCTGGGACTTGTTCGTATTCCGTTTTCGGAACCTTGTACGACTTCACTTCGGGTACTGTGACGGTATATGTTTCCGTTTGTCGATAGGGGACTTGGACGTAAAACGTCTCTTGAGTCGTTCGCGTCTTGGTAATCGGAACGCGCACGGTAAATCGCTCTTCGCGAGTCACGGGCACGCGGACCAAACGGGATTCCGGAACATCGTGCGTGATGGTCGTGGGAACATTGACATCGGATGGAATATCGTAGTATTTCGTTTGGGATGTAAAGCGCGTTACGGGAATTTCTCGCGTGCGCGTTTCGTAACGAAGTCTTTGAACGGGCGTTTCGCGAACTTTTTGTTCGTGGCGAAATTTGTTGAGCGTCACCGTGCGGGTCTGCGTTTCAAGCCGCGTTTCGTGCACGGAGTGAGTCCTTTGACGCGTTTTGGTCTCGTAGCGAACTTGTTGGCTAACGCGCGTTCGTGCTTCCGGACGCATTACAGTGACTTGATAAGTGATCGGAACATTTTCGAGGTGGGTCCGATAAGTCGTGGATGGAATTTGCTGCTGTACGATCTGAGGACACCAGACTTTGCGACATACGGACTGACACGAAGTACACGTCGACACGCATCCGGCGCAAGGCTGACCTTCGCAACTGCATCGCGGGATTTGTTGGACTTCGGTTGACCAATGCCCACAGTCGTATGTGATCGTTTGATAATGGGTTTCCGGAATTTGGTGATAGCGAGTCTGATTTGTCGTTCGGGTTTCAGTTTCGGGAACCAATACCGTGTAATTTTGAGGCTGTTCAAAAGGGATCGCGACGACTTCCTGATACGTTTGAACGATATCGCGTTCGACGGGGACTTGGACGGTGAATTGCTGCTGGACTTCTTCCGTGTAGGGAACCGTTTCCCAGTAGGTTTCTGAAAGAGTTTCGGTGTAGGGCACGGGAACCGAATAGTTTTCCGGTTCAAGCCGAGGTTCGGGGACTTGAACGGTGTAAGGTTGTTTGCGCACACGCTTTTCGGTCTTGTAGATTGTGAATTTTTTGGGGACTGATTCGATCCGCGCTTCCAATCGCTCGTCGGAAACTTCACGAATTTGAGTTTGCTCTTCGTATGTCACGTAGGTCTGCTCGATCGGTCGCGTACGGGCTTCTGTTTTGTAGCGGATGACTTCGCGGGTGCGGTCTTGCGGAACATGGACGGTATACTCGCGAGTTTCTTCGGTGACTTTTGGAACGCGGCGATAAGTGACTTCAACACGCGTTTGTTGTTTCGGCTCCGTCACAGAATAGTTTTCCGTGAAAGGCTCTTGCTCCGCGATTTGGCGATAAGTCGTTTGCTCGCGCGTTTTCGTAACCGGCACCATGACCATGTAGTTGTGGGCGATGGGCTGCTGTCGCGTGATCGTCTGCATGGTCGTGACCGTTTGGTATCGCGTCTCCATTCGCGTTCGGTCTTGCATAACAGTTTGATAGACCGTTTCCATTTGCGGAACATAGATTGTGCAAAACTCGCACGAAGGCTGTGCCGAACAACCGCAGCCCACCGCGTCGCTTTGGCCGCAAGTCGGACAATTTCCTGACGACGCGAACCTTGTTGAAATTGACTCAACGGCGACTTCTTGGGAAATGCCACGCGTCCAAACGACGAGCACCAGCGGTATGAAAACCGCGATCGCAACGCTTGTGGCGAAGACCCATGATTTTTGAAGGTGTCTAAGAGACATGTAAATGCGGCGTTGCGACGAGAATCGATCCCCCAACCAGAGTAATTACGAGTGCCGTCATTTTCAATGAAACCATTGAACTGTGAGAAAAGTCGCCGAAGTAGCAGGCACTCTCCGTGTGCCGTGGCAAGACGCGAACGGCACATGGAATGTGCCTGCTACTTTTTTTGAGGTACGTTTTTCTCTGTCAACCGCCTATGCGGCGACCAGAGTGGCGATCTGACCAGTCGATGCCAAGCTCAATTTCACGGACGGAGCATTCGCCTCAAGCGTTGACGTCTGCGCCAAAACGTTGACAGGGCAATTCGAGTCGGCCCATTCAAAATTCAACGTCGCCGGAAGGGTTCGATTCTGCATCGCGCAAATGCTGGCGATCAATTCCACAATCGCTGTGCCGGGGCCAAGGTTTCCGAAATAGCTTTTAGGCGCAAATACCGGGACATCACCGAGTGCCAAGCGAATCGCGTGAGCTTCTACAGCATCGCCTTGAATCGTGCTGAGCGCATTGGCGTTGAGATGACTGACGCGCGCGGGGTCGACTTGAGCATCGCACAACGCAGTGCGGATGGAATCGCTAACGGCCTCGACATACTGCGGCGAGCTGGTCGGGCAAAACCTTCGATCAGTGCCAAGTAGGCGCGCCAGAACTTTCGCCCCGCGAGCTTGCGCGAAATCCGCCCGTTCGATAACGACTGCACCGGCACCTTCCCCCAAGACCACTCCGTCTCGTTGCGCGTCGAATGGCCGCGATGCATGTTGCGGATCGTGAATACGATGGCTAAGCCCTTTCCAACCGCGATAGATCAAGCTGGTCGTTTCCATTGGCGAACCGGTTCCGCCGACGATCACGATGTCCGCCGCGCCGCGCTGAATGATGTCGATCGCTTCGATCAAAGCGAGTTGGCCGCTGACTTCGGCTTGGCAAATGGTATTGCTCGGCCCGCGCGCGTTGTAGGCGATTGAGATATGCGAGGCGACCATATTGGGCAAGTATTTCAGCATCCACAGCGGCATGATGTCACGCATCGCAAACTCGCCCCAGCGTTCGTGATCGTAGCAGCGATTGACGGTACATTTTCGAAAGACCGCAGCGACTTCCTCGGGGTCGGCATAGAAAGTTTCGGAGCCAAAAACCGTTCCCAAGCGATCATGGTCGCAATTTTCCGGCGTCAAACCCGCTTGTTCGACGGCCATTTGCGCGGCGGCGTAGCCGAATTGAATTTGCGGACACATGACTTTCAAGCTCTTGCGTGGCTTCACGAAAAGCTTGGCGTCAAAGCCGCGCACATCGCCACCGATGCGCCACGGCAGTTCGGTATGCGCGAAGGCGTCTCGAACGCGAATGCCGCTGGTCCGATCAAGCAGGGCTTCCCAAAAAGCCTGAACGCCGATGCCGATGGGACTGACGACGCCCAGGCCTGTAACGACGACGTCTATCAATGGTCTCATTCTCGCGACTTCCGAACAGAACACGGCCGGGGCAGAATTCCTTTATATCGTCTTGTCGTAAATTCGAAAGGTATGCGTCAGTTTGGCTCCGCCATGCTCAAGTGATTTGCGAGACAAATGATTCGATTCAAGCACCCATGAGAACTCGGCTTCTTGGATGCCCCATTTCAAAACGTCTCCGACGAGTCGCTGCAACAGCACCAAGCCAATTCCCCAGCGTTGATATTCCGGAATAACATTCGTACTCACAAGCCGAATTCGCTTGAGGTGTTTGCGACCCCAAAGCAGCCGCAAGAACCCGAACGGAAAAAGCCGGCCGTCGATCGTTTTGATAATTGGATTGTAGTCGAGAAGCCCGAACACAGCACCGATCGGCTTGCCGTCGACCTCGGCAAAGGTTAACAATTCCGGAACGATCAAAAATTTCAGCCCGCCGGCAATATGGTTTATTTCTTCTGAGGAAAGAGGCACAAATCCCCATTGGCCCGGCAGTGCACTGTTGTAAATGTGCATGAACGATTTCACTTCGTCGGTAAACTGCTTGCGATTTAGCGGGCGAACATTGACGTTGAATCGTCGCGTCGCTTCCCGCGTAACGAATTTCAATTTCTCGTCGATGCTCCCCAGCATTTCGACGTGCCCCCAATACGAAAACATATCTTGGGCTTTGGTAAATCCGCATTGCTCAAGCAGTC
>JANMEB010000121.1:0-5501 GCA_031376585.1 Planctomycetota bacterium
AACTGCTGCGGCGAGTCGCTCAGCAGCAGTTCTTCGATGAATTTGCGGCGCCGCTCGCGGACGTCGTCTTGGGCGTTCAAAACGCTAGTTGGAACGAGCAACCCAAACACGAATGCCAGGGTTGCCAAGATATAAGAAAGGCGAGTCACGTGAAAAGCCTCACATTGCCGGTTTCGGTTGAAGCCCCACAGTTTAAGGGCTTTCGCCGCACATGAGCAACGACTTGGGCCATCCTGGTCGCTTGAAAGTAAACGAAACCAAGCGATTTCAGCAGAATGGAGCGGCCTCTCGAAGCCCCGAGGTTAAACAATTCCGCCAACTGCAAGATTTTGATGAAGTCTGCCTGTCCCCTGCCGAAAATCGTGGAAACTTTGCAAGATAGTCGGTGTTTAAGTCTTCGTGCCTCGTCTGATTTCCGCTGACGTTTTGGGCTTTTGCGTGCGGACGAACGAGGGTTTTGTCAGTTTAGAACTTGGAAAAACCTTGAAACGATCGGCATGTGTCGATCGCCAGAATCCTTAGGAGATT
The DNA here is from genome assembly GCA_031376585.1 of Planctomycetota bacterium. Classification (GTDB taxonomy): domain Bacteria; phylum Planctomycetota; class Planctomycetia; order Pirellulales; family Pirellulaceae; genus JANMEB01. The sequence goes on from JANMEB010000121.1 coordinate 529, forward strand.
TGAAATGAAGTTTGCACGATTGGCGGGCGTTTGTGGTTTGGCGTTTATGGTCCTTGGTCTTGTGTCGAACGCCACTGCTCAGCCGGGAGGTCCAGGCGGGCCAGGCGGACCAGGCGGTTTTGGCCGAATGATGAACAATCCAATGATGCTTTTGCGCAGCGAACAAATTCAAAAGGAATTGGAAATCGTCGAAGACCAATTGAAAGAAATTGAAACGATCGGCGAAGACATGCGTGAATCCTTCCAAGGAATGCGCGATATGTCCCAGGAAGAACGCGAAACGAAAATGACGGAAATTAACAAGGATTTTGAAAAGCGCGTCAATGAAATTCTTTTGCCTCATCAGCAGAAACGCTTGAAGCAAATTGGTTTGCAGATGGCGGGGCGCGGGCGAGACGGTGCGGCGGGCTCGCTAACCGAAGGCGACTTGTCGAAGGAACTCAAAATCACCGACGAACAAAAAGCTAAACTGAAGGAAGTCGCAGAGAAAGCTCGGATTAATTTGGAAGAGAAGACAAAGAAGCTTCGCGCAGAATTCGAAAGCGAAATTTTGGCCGTCCTAACCGACGAACAACGGACGCAATACAAAGAAATGGTCGGCGACGCGTTTGAAATGGATCAGAGGCAAATGTTTCAAGGCGGCCGAGGTGGCCAACGCGGTCAAAGTGGTCAAGGTGGTCGAGGCGGACGCGGTGGAAATCAAAATGATTTTTAGTTCAACGAGCGCTCTTCAAGCGTGATCATCCGAAAAAGGGTGTCTCCGGGCACCCTTTTTTCACAGGTCGGGGTCTGACCCGGATGGCATTGTCGAAACCGAATTAACTGAAACTACCAACGCGAGTTGGTAGAGTTTCATACGGCTGGCTAAAATAGGAAAACTGCCAACGCCAAAATATCACGGAGTCGGTGTTTGGTTATTTAGCCTGTTGTGTCAACACTACCGACTCGCGTCGGTAGCTTGCTTCTTTTAAAACAATTACGAGAGTGACATCGGAGTCTATTCCTTTCCAGCCTACGAAAACCTGGGCAATTTGACGATTGTGCGGGGAAGGGGACGCCCAATCCGACAATAAAGACTCAACGACGACGATTCCTCTTTTACGAGCCACCAAGGTTGTTTTTGATAGAAGCAGAATCGAAATTGATGCGCAACCCGATTATTAAATAATTCCTAGAAGTACGCAGATGGACGCCGGCGCTTTATTAATGAATAAGGGGTTGATCAACCCAACCCAACTGGACCAAGCGGTTCGGCGTGGCGGCAACGTCCTGCGCAGTGTGATCGAATTGGGCTTTGTGCGCGAGGACGATGCGCTGCGTGCTATCTCAGCCGATATCGGAATCGATTACCTGGACTTGCGAACGGCTGAAATCGACTTGAGCTTGCTCAAGGGTTTTCCGCAGAAGTTGATTTATCGGCAAATTTTGTTTCCGATCTCTCGGCAAAACGGGTCGTTGGTCGTCGCCACTAGCAATCCATTCGATTTGTATCCGCTAGATGAAGTGAGTGCGGCCACTGGCTTGGTCGTCCATCCGGTCTTGGCCGAGCGAACCGAGATCGCGCGCTTAATCAAAGAGCATTTGGGAGTCGGCGGCGAAACGATCGAAGGGCTCGTCGAGCAACGCCTTGAAAAAGACGGCGTCGAACTGCTTGAAGAATTGGAAACCGACGGCTCGGAATTGTCGGAGATGGCGCAAGAGGCGTCGGTCGTTCGTTTGGTTAACGAGATTTTGCTCGAAGCCGTCGAGTCACGGGCGAGTGACGTGCATATCGAATCGCAAGCGGCTGGGTTGGTCGTTCGCTATCGCATTGACGGAATTCTCCATCCGCAGCCGGTTCCGCCGGAAATCAATCATTTTCAAGCTGCGATTATCAGCCGCTTGAAGATCATGGCTCATCTCAATATAGCCGAAAAACGCCTGCCCCAGGACGGTCGGATAAAACTGAAAGTCAAAGGTCGCGAGATCGACGTGCGAGTTTCTGTGATACCGATGATTCACGGTGAGAGCTTGGTGATGCGCATCTTGGATAAGAGCGCCATGGTGTTTGACTTGCGCGGCTTGGGAATGGACGAGACGACGTACAAGACATTCAGCGGACTGATTCGCTTGCCGCACGGCATTATTTTGGTCACGGGCCCGACCGGATCGGGAAAAACGACCACGTTGTACAGCGCCTTGGTTGAGATCAACGAACCCGACACCAAGATCATCACGACCGAAGATCCTGTCGAATATCAACTGGCTGGGATCAACCAAATTCAAGTTCATCCGAAAATTGGGCTGACCTTTGGCACCTCGTTGCGCAGCATTTTGCGGCATGACCCGGATATCGTGCTCGTCGGCGAAATTCGCGACTTGGAAACTGCCGAAAACGCAATTCACGCGTCGCTCACCGGCCACCTGGTTTTCAGTACTTTGCACACTAATGATTCGGCTGGTGCATTTGCGCGCATGATTGACATGGGTGTTGAACCGTTTCTGGTTGCTAGTACGGTGGAAGCCGTGATGGCGCAGCGACTCGTCCGTCGCTTGTGCGTCAAATGCCGCCAGGCGTATCAGCCGCTTGCGCAAGATGTACCCGACGATTTCCCTTTCGATCGACTTGGTGATCGACCGTTGTATCGAGCCGTCGGCTGTCGTGAATGTCGCAACGTCGGCTTCCGGGGACGGCTTGGTATTTACGAGTTGCTGCTGACATCTGACAAAGTACGGCAACTTGCTCATGATCGGGCCAGCTCCTGGGAAATCAAGGCTGCCGCGCTCGCCGAAGGGCTTCTGACGCTTCGCGATGACGGCTGGACCAAAGCCATTGCAGGGGACACGTCCGTTGACGAAGTCGCGCGGAACACTAAATCTGATCGGCGCGCCAAGGAGTAACTGTAGTGCCCGAATTCACTTATCAAGCCCGCGGATTTGATGGCAAACGCGTCAGCGGCACGATGTCAGCGGCCTCCGAACGCGACGTCATTTCAGCGCTCAGCAACAAATCATTGTTTCCAATTAATGTTACGACTCAAGCTCCGCAGCGAGTGCTGGCTCTGGCCAGTGGGCGCGTGCCGGACCATGCGCTGGTCAATTTCTTTTCGTCGCTGGCATCGTTGTTGCGCGGCGGAGTGCCGTTGTTGCGTTCGCTCAAAGTCGTCCAGGAGCAAACGTCGAACGCTCGCCTCAAGACACTCCTGGCGGACGTTGTAGAACGAGTAGAGGACGGCGATTCCGTCGGCGATGCTTTTGCGCGCCACCCCAAAGCATTCAATGAAATCACAGTCAACTTGGTTCGGGCAGGCGGCGAAGGCGGCTTTCTCGAAGATGCCTTCGAGCGCATCGCCCAGTTCATCGAACATCGCGCCGATCTAAAATCTCGCACGATTGGTGCCTTGATCTATCCCCTGATCTTGGCCTCCATTGGCTCCCTTATCGTGATTGTTCTGCTGGTGTTCTTTGTACCGAAATTTGGCGAACTATTTACCGAACTGCGGCAGCGGGGCAAATTGCCAATGGCGACGGATATGCTGTTGGGGCTAAGTAGCTTTGCGCAAAAATATGGCCTGTTTTTCGCCTTGTTTTTCGCGATACTTGCGTCGTTTGTTTGGGTTCAAATAAAGACGCCTTCAGGTCGCCGCATGCTGGATTTGTTGAAACTCAAGTTGCCAGTTTTCGGTACCATTATGAGAAACTTGTCCGTCGCCAGGTTTTGCCGCGTATTGGGTACGCTGTTGAAAAACGGTGTTCCGATTTTAAAGTCGCTCGATATTAGCCGAGAGGCAACCGGCAATCGAATCCTTTCCGACGCAATTATGGAAGCATCTGAAAGCGTGAAGTCGGGTGAATCGCTGGCGGCACCATTGCGAAAGTCAGGACACTTTCCGGCAACAGTTACTGAAATGATCGCCGTCGCCCAAGAATCGAATACGCTGGATTCCGTTTTGGTCAATTTGGCCGACGGACTCGAAAAGCAAACCATGCGACGATTAGACTTGATGGTACGTATGCTCGAGCCACTCATGTTAGTGATCATGGCGGGTATCATTATGGTAATCGTTGTCGCCTTGCTTTTGCCCGTTTTGAAAATGGGAGAGGCGTTTACGTAGAATAGGACAAGTCCTTGCTGATTGTTGAATTAACTCAGAACTGAAAACAGGACCACCGGGGCCAACCCCTCTCGTCGAGGTTTTGTTTTTGGCCTTGTAACTTGAGATTAGTCTTTGAAATTAACTATTTTTTGAATAACTGGAGTACTTTCATGGCCAGACGACGATACCGAAGCCGCAATCGAACCGCTTTTACGTTGATGGAGATCTTGCTAGTCACAGCGATCTTGGTCGCGATGGCCTCGATGGCAAGTTACGCTTACATCTCGATGCAACGAAACATGACTTCACGAAACACGCGAACCGAAATCGGATTGTTGGAAAATGCCTGCACCGCTTTTTACAGTTCGGCCAGTGCATTTCCGCAGTCATTACGAGATTTGCAAATGATTCCTCAAGGAATGGACCAAGTCACTTGGGGCGGGCCACATTTGGATATCAAGAAAGATCTGCTCGATCCGTGGCAAATTGAATACAAGTTTTCGGTCGATGAAGCGAATTTGACGGTCAAGATTTCCTCGGCCGGACCTGATCGGCAATTTAATACAGCGGACGACATTTCCAACTAGCCTGTGATGAATTCGAGTGTTTCGTTTCCGAGCGGCAATCGCCGGTCGGAGCAAATATGCGGGCACTGCCTCCCACGATGATCGCTTCCACCTATGTTCCGTTCGGCCATGAATACGAACTTCTCAATTCATGGCCGTCGGTATGGGGCTTGTCGAAATGCCGCAATCGATTCATCGTGCGGCTTTACGTTTATCGAACTGCTTTTGGTCCTGGCGATTTTCATGGTTGTCGCCGCTATGGCGACGCCGTTTTTATTGCGGACGTTTAATTCTCAAGCTCTCAAGAGTGGTGCCGATCAAGTTCGTGCGG
>JANMEB010000122.1:0-5492 GCA_031376585.1 Planctomycetota bacterium
CCGACATGACACCCAGCCACCTAAGGCATTTTTAACTAATTTTATTTCATTCGCGTTCATCTGCATCCATTCGCGGTTCCTTTCTTAAAATCACCCGTTTCCATTCCAGTCGTGCCTTCTTGAAGTTGAGGATTATTCCAAGTTCAAGTCCCGTAATCCGCAAGTAATTCAGCATTTGACCCAGTTCGTGGTCACCGATGCATTCAATCGTTTTTGCATCGACCACGATCAGCTCAAAGCAAATTAGGTCGGGCACGTATTCACCAACTTTGACCTTTTTGTAAACGACATCAAAGTGCGGTTGCTGTCGGCATGGAACGGACTGCAAACCGAACTCAACCACCAATGCATTTTCGTAGGACTTCTCCAGCAGACCGTGTCCGAGCACGTTCAAGACTTCCATCGCGCAACCGGCGATACGATGTGCTTCTTCCTTAAACAACAATTCATTGCTGTTCATCATTATCGACACCTCAAATTGAACCGCAAATAAACACCAATGCAATCCAAATCAAGACCAGCGGATTAAGTTTTGTCGCTCCACTGGCAGCCGCCCGCCTCCAAGCCCTAAATCTTTGCGTTTCAACTACTTATTCTATTTATTTTTTACTTAATTCCGCTCTTCATTCGTGTTCATTAGCGTCCATTCGCGGTTCGCTTCTGGCCTTCTTCGACATAACGCCGCTGGTGGTCTGTCAGTTGTTCGATGGCTGCTAGATCGATTTGGGTTGTCCGATCTAATGCCGCACCCGCGCTGACGTTTCCCAGCTCGTCAACAATGCACAACGAAGTACCAAACCACGAACAGCCCCGGAAATCGGCTCCTCTCAGGTCCGCCCCCGCCAGTTCCGCTCCTTCCAAATCGCCTCGCGCAAACGTCGCGCCGCGCAAGTCAGCCGACGTGAACTTGGCATTAGATAAGTTCGCATCGCTGAAATCCGCGGCGAGCAATTGGCAGCGGGAAAAGTTGGCGTCCCGTAGCAACGCGCCACGCGCATTGAGCCCTGACAAATCGCGCCGACTGCAATCGATGCTTCGCAAGTCTTGGCCGGAAAAATCCTTGGATCCAATCAGTTGTCGAGCCCACCGTCGGTCAATATTGGCCGCCATGTATCGTTCTTCGAGCCAAGGATCGGCGTGGTCATGGTAGCCCGAAGTAGCCTCCCAAAAGCCAAGTTGGTTTTCGGCAAGCAGTTCGATCCGCTCTAGCCACTTAACGCTTTTGTAAAAGTATCGCCCGGGAACGATACCGCGAATTGGGCCGCCGTGCTCGCTTGGAAGCAACTCGTCATCGACATGTGTGGCGATCAATGTTTCCAATTCCAATGCTTCCTTCAAGTGCAGCGAACTGGAATGATTGCGCGACGATCTCGCCATGAACGCTACGAACTTAGCGTCCGGCCGTACTGCCGCTCGATCCAGCAGCTCTTTGAGCAGTACCCCGTTGAACACAAGGTCCAGTTTTGTCCAGCGAGTCACACAATGAATGTCGATCGACTTTGACGTTTGCGGCAGTCTTGACAATTCGACGAGGCTTAATGCAAATGGGCTTTCGACACATCCTCCGACTTGGAGAATCCAATCCGGATTTCCCGGTCCGCACGTCCGTTCGCCGACGAACGGCCATCGACCCGAACCGACTAATTGCTGATTTGGCGGGATTCTATTGGATGGCATACGGAGGGATTGCGCAAGAGTTCGTTATCATTCTGATGGCATCATTGTCGCACAATTGATCGCACGGTTTATTGGGATTCGGCATTGCGGAACATGCAGAACACGTAAAACGAGGCTTAAAAACTAGTTGAATCACGAGGGAAACAATTTGGCACGCAGCCTGCAGCTATCGTCGATATGAACAGCGAGCTGTTCCGCAATGCGCAAGTTCCCCCTGGGTACCTTTAGTGGAGTTTCAAATGATTCGTGCAATGATGTTTGCTTTGACCCTGGTCGCGGCCAGTATGTTCGCGACGGGAGCCATAATGGCCGATGATCGACACCACCATGGCGGCAATTCTCATTATGGTGGCTATTCTCATCATGGTGGCCATTCGGGCTATCACAATGGTGGCTTTGTTCAATTCAATTACGGCAATCCGTATGGTGGCTACGGCTATTATGCCCGACCGGTTTACAATTACGGGTACGCCCCGTCGTACTACGGTGGTTACGGTGGTTACGGCGGCGGATATGGTGGCTACGGTGGTGGCTGCAACCATGGCTATGGTGGCTACAACAGCGGCGTTTCGTTTGGATTCCGGTTCTAATCCGGACCAACCCGACATACTCAATTCAAGACCCAATCGGCTGGCAACACGCCAGCCGATTTTTTTTGTGCGTCGTTCAGCTCAATTCAATCGCTTCGGGCCGCTGCTGCGATTTTTGTTGATCTGGACCGCTTCGGGCCGCGGCTGCGCCACCTATTAAAGTTCGCCGCGTAGCGGGGTGCAGCGCCCGGAAGCCGTGCGGCCTATCGGAGAACAGACATTGGATGCGAAAGACCTTTTCACAACGCATTCCATTTTCAACCAGTTTGGCTGCGAAGCGAATCGAACCGCTTTTCAATCGTCGGAATCGCAATTGATCGGTTCCATGACTTTGGTATTTCGCTCGATCGCCAATACCGTCGTTCGCTGTTTCGAACCGTCCCGGCTGCTGGCGACGATCGGGATGACTTGGCGGCGGTCGGGCATCGCAAAGCTCACGGCAAAGCTGCCGTCGTTGCGGACTTTCACTGGTTCGCCTGCAATGTTCAAGACGGCTTTTGGGTCAGTCAAACCATAGACGATCATCTCGGCGTCGACATCGAACGGAAATCCTTCTTTGTCGACGTTGATGCCGTTTCCAAAACGAGCGAACATCGGCTCGTTCATCGGACGGCGAAGTTTTTCTTCAAAGATTTCACGCAAATCACTGGTACTTGATTCCTGATGATTGCCCCCGCTCAGCGAATAGACTCGCTCATAGTCTTTGGCCACATCAGACCAATGGCCGTCGAACGCAGTCTGGCCAGTGGGTAACGGCGTCGTGACCGTGTTGCTTTTGGAAATTTGATGAAATCGGCCGTCCAGCATTTTGTAGCCCAAAACAGCCCGGAAAACGCTCGACGGATCGCTGACATCGACGTACCAGTTATTGACGCCGCCGTGAATCGGAATATCTCGATAGACGTTATCCATGGCATTCGAGGATCCATCGTCATCCATGCGGAGGATGCGAAGCGTCGGTTGCGCGCCATGCCATTTGTCCGCCAAAGCAACTTGGGCTCTCTGCACGGAGCCGCGCGTGATTTCCCAATAAACGTGCAACCAAAAAGCGTCTCGCACAAGCAAAACCATCCGGTCTCGCGACGACCCGCGTTTTTTGGTTTCGGTGGAATGAACGGCGAGGTCTCGAAACAGCTCCCGCTGCTGGTGCTCGAGACGAATCTTGTCCAAGACTTTGGGATCGGTACTGGATTTGACTCGGACCTCAAGCTTGGCGGGAGGCGAGACCTGCCGAACAAGTGTTCCGGAATGCTCTGGACTCGGCAGTTTTCGAGGTTTTTTTTTCGCAACCTGAACCAGGACTCGAATCAGTTGCTCTTTGCGCATCGAATGCCAGCCGGCGACCCCATGGTTTTTCGCCATTTGGGCCAAGTCTTTGGACGAGCGCTCGCGAAGTGAGGCTACGGTAATCAATGAACAATTCCTCCGCCCGTCGAAACCAGGAAGCTTCCTGGGCTTGACTCTGTGATATAAGTTCGGCCAACCCAAAAGACTTGAAGGCCAACTCTCGTTGGATCACCGCAACTCGTTGATAAATCAGTTGTTGCGAAAATCACAAACGTAAGTAGTAGCCACCTAGACCGCCCTTTAGCGCCGCTGAAAATCCGTCGTATTGATCAAATTCAATACTAATGGAACTCCGAGAAATTGCAATTTGCGAAGTTGCTGTTTCCACCGAAAGCCAAAAATAAGCCTCCGCGTAACCCTCATATCCGCAACACCTTACGCCAATGCAGCGAGCCCGCCCGTTTTCCTACATTGCCCTCGAAGTAAACTCCTATGCAGAAAATCTCCATTCGCTCGAATTGACAACAGCAGGTAGATTCGATCCGTCACCCCCGAAACGCTCATCACTCGATTTTACGCCGATTTCCACTACGATTCCCGATAAAAATCGACATCGTGAATTTTTTCCCAATGTCCATTGACCGACTTCTAAGGCTGGTTTAGATTGTGCCCGACTCCAATCGATCCAACCCAGAGAAAGCTAGCGCGATGGGCGATGCGGACGACCGTCGCAAGGACTCTCCCCCGGACGACGATCGAGCCCCATACGCAAAGGCCATGGATTGGGCCAGCCGCATCATTTCGGCAAGCCTCATGATGGCGCTCCCGGCGCTGGGTGGATTTTTTGTTGATCGCTGGCTTGGCACAGCACCGTGGTTGCTCATTCTCGGTGCGATTGTTGGGTTAGTGTTTGGCTTTTGGCAGTTGTACAAACTGGCTCAACTTTCAAATGAAGACGACCGCCATTCCGACCTACATCGCGACTAGCTCGCGACCCAATCCTTTGGCCTCGGATTCTCTGCGCGGATTGTTGCTTCGAATCGGAATCGTGCTGTTGTTCCAATTCGCTGTGTTGATCGCGTTCATTACCACCGCCAAGTTGATCGGAGCCGCCATTGCATTTTCAACCGTGTTCCTGGCATTTGCGGTCGTACAAATTGGTTTGATCGGCGGCATGGTGTTTGCAGAATTGCCTCGCGGAAACGACTGGACTCTGGCAAGGCTTTATGCGTCTACCGGAATTCGTTCTGGATTTCCAATTTTGGCCGCAGTCGTCTTGGACGCCTTAATTCTCCCGAATTTTTTGTCAGAAAACTATTTCTGTTTGTTGACGCTATATTGCGTTGGATTGGTTACGAGCATCGCTGTTTCGATTCATAGACTTGATGCGAACCCAGGCTAGGTAGTCAAACGATTGCGATTAAGGATTGCAGTGGAATCGTTGAGGTAGGTAGCACTTAATGACAAGCGGTCGGTCAAATACGCCAGAACACGTGCAGGAAGAATCGCCTTCCGAGCAGCATTTGCAAGCGCAATCCGCACAAGAACAAGCCCACGCTGAGGCTCCCGCTTCTTCCCAGGAACAGTCGCATTCACACGAACCGGCGGTTCACACATCGCATGACAACAAAATCACTCAAGAGCAATTTGACGCATTACCGTGGACCGAACGACTCACGATTGCCAAAGAAGAATATCTAGGCTTGGACCATTTATTGAAGCACGTTCAAGATTCATATTCCTTCGAAGTCCCCAAAATGCTTGGCGAAAATTGGGAGCTTCCCAATCCCCTTGGCACCTCCAAAATGCAACCATTGATCGGGGTGAGTGGCACGCCAATTATTGTCGGGAGATTGACCAAGTTCATGCTGATCGAATTGGTCGCAGCGCTCGTTCTGTGCTTCATTTTTATTCGATTTGCACAAAAATTCAAAACAA
>JANMEB010000147.1:0-8095 GCA_031376585.1 Planctomycetota bacterium
TTGCAAAAACAAAACTATGGATACGCCAAAGTTCTAGTCGGTTCCGGATCGTCGCTGCAACCGACGGCGCATCTAGCAGCGAAAAACAATAGCTGGCGGAAGCCGAATTTCCCAGCGCTTGTTCGCTCATGCCTAGGCCCAGCACGATGCGCGACATCGGCTCCGCGCTCAACTCGAACCGCTCGGATTCAAGTTCCGTCAATGGTTTCTCTAGCGGGATTTCCAGTAGTCGGCGAAAGCCTGAATTCGATTCGCGCCACGATACGACCTGTTGGTCATGGTCGCTCGACAAATTTCCATCATAGTAGTGCAACCAAGCCGCCAAGAACTGGATTTGTTTTACAAGCCCTTCGCGAGCTCGTGCGCCGCGCCATCGCGTTTCTTCGTCGGTAGCCGTGGTTGAGGCGGCTTCGTCAGTGACAACGACTTCGTTGTTGTTCCATCTTCGCTGTGCGCCATTCACCCACCCCAACAAATCGCGCAGTCGCTGCTGCGTTTGTGAAATCTCGTCGCCCGATTCGAATGCGATTTGGCACAATCGTTCGACGCGAATAAACGTCGCATGAAGAATCGCGGCCTCCAACCTGGGTTGGCGAACTTCCGGATGTGAATCCAGTAGCGAAAGTAAGCGTTCCACGAATGGAATCGCCAAATTCGGTGATTCCGCGCGCATTTGTTCCACTAAAATCGCGGCTAACTCCGCTGCGGTCTGCGAAGCGCGTGCGGCATCCCTTTCGTTCGAGAGTTCTCGCTCAAGGTAGACGATTTGCAAGTGACTGAGTTCAAGTCGTTGAAGCAACGAGTAGACGTTGTCAGTCTCTTGTTGGCTCAACGCCGGTCCGATTGGCACCAACCAAAGCCCTGAAACCGCTACGAAAATAGCATACATTCGCCACATACTATTTTAACGGAACGTAAGTGACCGGGAGAAACCCAAGTTGACGGCAAAGTTCGATGGCGCGTGCCGGCATATCAAACGGAGCGTCGTTTACCGCGCGGACAAACGCTCCATCGTCCTTGTTGCGAAACGTTCGCAAGACTTGTTCGATCGCGCCAAGCTGATCGGATTCCAGTTGACCTATGCGAAATACGATCCGATCGCCGACGCGGACGACATCAACAGTCGCAGGTTCCAGGTCGCTATGAGCAGCCGATCCCTGCGCGAGTTGCTTCGCGCGAATCGACGAGGGCAACCGCAGTTCGGGCCGAACCAACGACGTGGTCACGAGAAAGAAAATCAAAAGCAACAAAACGACAGCGATCATGCTGACCATCGACAGCTGGAATCGCGACGTGCCTGCGGAATGTCGACGATTACTCAGACGCATAAAACACCAATCGGCAAGGGTTGCTTCTCAACAAAAATCTTGGCTTCGGAATTATAGGCGGGCAGTCGCGAACCTCCGACGACGCGTTGTTCACAATGCTACTCGGGCACACTCCCTTGGCCGCTGACGCTGAATTTGACCTCGCGAATTCCAAACTCGGCCAGTTTCGGGAGCAATTGGTTAACGTATTCGCATCGTGCGTTTCGATCCGCACGAATGAGAACTTCGAGCTGCCGTTGTCTCGCGTCGATATCTCGGACCGAGGTCGCCAACCAACTCACGACTTGATCGAGGGTCAATCGTTGTCGAAGTACAAGGTAGGTCCCGTCACGTTCGATGTTGATCGTCGCGGGAATCAATCGCGGTGCCTCGGCCCGTGGAGGGACCTCCGGCAGTTGCACCGGGAAATTGACCAACGGCGTGATCTGCGAAGCCGTAATAAAAAAAATGATTAACAGAAACACAATGTCAATCATTGGCGTCATGTTAAAGCCAATTGGCGCTTTTCTGTGCAATCGAGCCAGCCGCATAAGGCACCTAACCCAAAGTAGAATGTTAGCGTTTTCGCCCAAGCGGTAACATCAACCGTTCGATCCGATTGCCGGCCTCGGAAACGATCGAATCGATATTGTTTCGAAAGAAACTGAACGCGACCATCGACGGGATGGCAACGAATAATCCCAGCAACGTCGTGATGAGGGCTTGGCCGATCGCGGAGGCAAGTTCTTCGGGGCGAGCCATTCCTTCGCGGGCCGCGATCGTATTGAACGCGTCGATCATGCCGATAACCGTTCCGAGCAAGCCGAGCATCGGCGCTATCGAGCCGATCACGTTGAGCGTTTCGGTTTTGCGGTACAGCCGCCCAGTAAAATGTTCCCCCGCTTCTTCCACGGCCGAACGATATTCGGCAAAACCAAACTCGCTGCTTTGAAAACGTTCCAAGCCCGCCGCTACGACTTCGCTGACAAGGCAATAGTTCTCGGGCAAGTCGCAAAAATGGAGCGCGTCGTGGATTTCTCCGCGCACGATATATTGCTCCAGCCGTTCGATGACCGCAGCCGGCATCAGCTTGCGGCGATTGATTGATAGTGAATGCTCGATCATAAAAAAGACGCTGACCAGCGACAGAACGAGGATCAGGATGACGTCGGCGACGCCGACCGGATTGCCTTCGAACATCTTGCCGTACAACGAAGTCGATTTAAGTTTCGCGACGGTGTCCGGAGCATCGGTCGCAATCGTGCTGAGCTCGTCGGCTTGGGCAATTGCGTTGGCGACGTTCGTTGGAATCAGAAAGGTCGCAGCACAAACGAAGAAGACCCAACAGGCCAGCCGTCGAAAGTCGTTTCGGCTATTTGCCGGGCGTTCGAAGGTTCGCATTCGATTGCTCGTGGTTGCGTTGATTTTCAATTGTCAGGCGGCGAGCCGCGTTGGTCCGCGAATAATTAAACTGAATCTCTTTATACAGCTTTTCAGCGGAAACTTCATCGCCCAATGCCTTTCGCCGCTGGGCAACCGCAGCCAACGCCTCGGCTGCTAGTTCCGGAAACTCCGTTTGGTATTTCGCTGGAATCGAAAGCATGTCGATCGCAGCGCGCTCGGAGACCGGAATGTTGGGCGAACCCAAATCTTTCGCCGCCAGCCAAAAAATCGCGACGGCCTTTACATCATCGGGCCAATCCGTGGCTTCCACGTTGAATGGTCTTGGATCCGGCGGTCGATCACCGGATTCTATGAGCAACTTGTGCGTCAAGGCTGCCGACCACGCGGGAGATTCTCGGGCCGCGAGGATTAACCATTGCTTGGCGATATCGAATTGTCGCAAATCGATGGCGATGGTTACTAGGTAGACTTGCGCAATCGGCGGAAGAGCTGTAAACTTGCCTTCGCGCGAAAAATCTTCGACTTGCGGCCAAAATTCCATCGCTTCTGAGTCCGCCGTCCAAACGGGAATGATCTGCTGATGCAACATCGTTGCTTGATCTGACGGCCGCCTGAGATTTTCGGGAATCTGATCTCGCCAAGTCGGATTTTCGGTCATCAAGTCCAAGGCTCGGACCCAATGGATTGCGGCAAGGAGCAAATCGCCTTGCTCTATTTTGGCGGCCATGTCGGCTAGATGAATGAGAAGCGCAGCCTCGCTGCGGCGATGCTTTACCGCATTTGGGACCGATTTTGCGGCTTGTTCAGCACCTCCAAAGTCACCGATTTGCAAACGCCAGCGAACTTGAAAAAGCGGTTGGCCGATGGTTTGCAGAAGTTGATCGGCCCGAGCTTGATCGGCGGGCTCGAATTGCACTTGGGCGATGCGGTCCCAAGAGACGATCGTACCGTCCGTCAATCGAACGCCGTCTTCGTCATAACCTGCAACAGTTGATTTAGGTTGGCTGAAATCGCGCAGCACAATTGTCGGTTGGCTCCACGCAATTGACGCGAACTGCAAAGCCAAAATTACGAAGAGCGCGAATCGACGCATAAGTTTTTGACATCCGATTCAGAAACAATTCAAGAACTCAATCGCCAGCTCACCCTACCCTCGCGCCCCAGCATCGGCCGACGGAACGAGATACGGGTGGAAACGAAATACTGTTACTATTTCCACCAGCCGGAAGGCACTGGCGTCCGGTTTCCGCGAGATACATGGGTTTCGGGAACTCGGGGCCAAGCGAGGAATGGCTGATGCGTCCAAAACTTGAAAGGTATTGGCTCTAAACGAGCGGCATCGATTCTCCCTTGGCGGGGATGATCACCGGTCCTAGTTTATTTTGCCTCAGCAGTTCTGCAAATGTTTTGGCGGGATCGATTTCACAATGAACCAAAGCAATTTGTTTCAAGTGACCGTGGTCGGCCGTAGCTCGCGCCCATTCCAGCAATTCACGTTGATCCGCATGGCCGCTAGTGGCTTCGAGGCGGAGAATTTTTGCCTTGACCTCGTAGTCTTCGCCGAAGATACCGATTGTCTTGGCACCATCGAGAATTCGCCGACCAAGCGTATCGGGGGCTTGGTATCCTGAGAACATCACAGTCGTGTTGGGCTTGCCGATGTGGTTTTTCAAATGATGCAGGATTCGCCCGGATTCACACATGCCCGAGGCACTGATGATGACGGCCGGATCGTTAGAAGTATTGAGCCGTTTTGATTCCTCGACGTCGCGCACAAAGCGCAGCATCTTGAAGTTAAGTGGATCGTGGTCGGCGTCGCTACGGGTTTGTGCGGCGGTCTCCTCGTCGAAGGCCGATTGATGGCGGCGAAAGACGGCGGTCGCATCGACGGCGAGCGGGCTGTCGACATAAACTGGAATGCTCGGCAATTGACCGGACTCAAAAAGTTGATTGAGGCGGTAGACGATTTCTTGAGTTCGCCCCACCGAGAAAGCAGGAATGATGAGTTTGCCTCGATTGCGCAACGTCTCCTCGGCGCTTTGACGAAGCATCGCCGTGGCGTCTTGGTCGGCGGGATGAAGC
This sequence comes from Planctomycetota bacterium, assembly GCA_031376585.1. Classification (GTDB taxonomy): domain Bacteria; phylum Planctomycetota; class Planctomycetia; order Pirellulales; family Pirellulaceae; genus JANMEB01. Next base: position 4,794 of record JANMEB010000147.1, read on the forward strand.
CGGTCGCCATAAGTTGCTTCCATGATCAGGTAATCCGCACCGTCGATCGTTTTTGGGTCTTTCAGAATCGGCATGTTAGGTCGGCCGATGTCACCGCTAAAAACGAGCCGAATCGGCTTAGTGTTGGCGTTCTCCAAGACAAGCTCAACCGAACCCGCACCGAGCATATGACCGGCCTCGTGAAAGCGACAGCGAACGCCCGGAATCGGACTAAACTCCGACATGAAATCGACCGCGCGAAAGTGCTTACTCGTGGCCACTGCGTCGGCTTCAACATATAAAGGCTCAAACAAAGTTTGCTTTTCACGCGCCCGTTTGCGATTGACGTAAGCCACATCACTCTCTTGAATCTTTGCTGAATCGAGCAACATCACGGCAGCCAAGTCGCGCGTCGGCTCTGTTGCGAAAATCGATCCGAGAAACCCATTGCGCACCAGTGTCGGGAGGTTGCCACTGTGATCGATATGCGCGTGCGAGAGGACGACTGCATCGATGCTCTTTGGGTCGAACGGAAGTCTTCGGTTGACCTCGAACGCCAATTTGCGGCGTCCTTGATACAAGCCGCAATCCAGGAGCAATCGTTTGCCTTGCCAATGCACCAAGTGCATCGAGCCCGTGACTGTTTGCGCGGCCCCCCAAAATTCTACTTTCATCAGTTCGTCCCGCAAAACAGTCGGTTAAGAAACGGAAACGGCCACAGAACAGTAGTTAAACTCGTCCGACATATTCTCCGGTCCGGGTGTCGATGCGAACGACATCACTCATATTGACAAACGACGGGACAGTAAACTCGGCACCCGTTTCCACTTTGATGATCTTCGTCACGTTAGTCGCCGTGTCGCCCTTGACGCCTGGCTCGCAATATTCGACTTTGAGTTCGACGTGATTCGGGGGCGTAATCGAAATCGGGTTGCCGTTAAACAACAGCATCGAGCAGACCATACTGTCTTTGAGGTACTTCCAGGCTTCGTCGATTTGAGACTTCGAAAGCTCGTACTGTTCGAAGTTCTCGCTGTTCATAAAGACAAACGTTTCGCCTTGTCGATAGAGGAACTGACAGTCCGTTTCTTCCACGTCAGCGGCTTCCAGTTCGTCGCCACCTTTGTACACCCGATCCAGCGTGTTTCCGCGGATAAGGTTTTTAAGCCGACACTCGTACAAGGCGTTTCCTTTGCCTGGCTTACGAAAGTTCATTTCAACCATCACCCAAGGCTCATTGTTGATGGTGACTTTGAGTCCTTTGCGAAAATCACTCGTTTTATATACAGCCACCGACCTACCTCTAAACTAGAATCGTTGATTTAATGTAGTTGTCCCGCGCACCGTCGGCGATTCCTCGTTGAACCCGGAGCCAACGGCGACGGCAACTTCGCAATGTTTGCAGCGCCGTCGCCGTTGGCTCCGGGTTAAACAAGTCGTCTCATTGGTGACCGCACGAGGTATGAGCCAATTCGAACCCCGAACCGACGACCCGCACGTCAATAAAAGCATTCAGCCCAAATTGAAGATGAACATTTTAGCGTCTGAAACCAGTTCTGTCCGCGCCTCTACCGATGCTTGGCAAACGATTTTGAAAGCCGCGTTTCGAAGTCCGGAGGAATTGGCCGCAGAGTTGCAGTTGCCGACGTCCATGGCAATCACAGCAAGGGGAGCTCACGATCAATTCCGCTTGTTCGCCCCGCAGCCATTTGTCGATTTGATGGAACGCGGTCGCACCGATGACCCGCTTCTGTTGCAAATTTGGCCCGCACCTGCGGAATTGCAGATTCACCCGGACGAAAAACCCGATCCCGTCGGCGATGCCCAAGCCCATGTCATGCCCGGCGTGTTGCAAAAATATTCCGGTCGCGCGCTGTTGGTTCTCACGGGAGCCTGTGCCGTTCATTGCCGCTATTGTTTTCGCCGCAATTGGTCGTATGACGAGTCGCCCGGTTCGCTTGTGCAATGGGAACCGTCACTGGCCGCGATCGAAGCGGATCCGTCCATCCACGAAGTCATCCTCAGCGGCGGCGATCCGTTCATGTGGGACGACGAAAAGCTCGCGCGATTGGTCGAACGAATCGAGCAAATGCAGCACGTCTCCCGATTGCGTATTCACACGCGCATGCCGGTCGTTCTCCCGCAACGCGTAACGCCCGAATTGCTTTCAGCGCTTTCAACAAGCAGCTTGCGCACCGTCGTGGTCGTCCACGCGAATCATCATCGCGAGCTGAGCCAATTGGTGCAGCAAGCTATGGAGCGAATGGCGGCGCAAGGTTTCACGCTTTTCAACCAGTCAGTACTTTTGGCAGGTGTCAACGACACTGCGAATGAACTTGTCCAGTTAAGCGAGCGGCTGATCGAATGTTCAGTCTTGCCGTATTACTTGCACCAACTCGATCGCGTAACCGGCTCCAGCCATTTTGACGTATCCATCGATCGCGGGCGGGCTTTGATTGCCGAAATGCGTCGGCGTTTACCCGGCTACCTTGTTCCACGCTATGTCCGCGAAACGCCCGGCGAGCAGGCCAAGTCAGTGATTGCGTAAAACTTGGCGATCGCTCCATTTCAAAATTTTGGCTTTGTTCCCGACTCGTCAACTATAATGGTTGAATCAATTGTGGTTCCATTCCTTCCTTGCCTCGTTTAGCCACTCTCTCGTTTATTGATCGACCCATGGGCAACAAAGTTCTACTCGTGATCGGCACGCGCCCAGAAGCCATCAAAATGGCTCCGATCGCCCACGAACTCTATCGCCGAGACGGGCAGTTTGAATGCTTGATTTGCTTGACAGGCCAACATCGAGAGATGGTCGACCAAGCCTTGCGGGCATTTGATTTAAAAGCCGATTTCGATTTGAACATCATGTCGCCGGGACAAACATTGGCCGACGTAACTGCCCGCGCGGTCAGCGGTTTGGACGGAGTCTTGCGAACGGCGAAACCGAATATCGTCTTGGTCCAAGGCGACACGACGACCGCTTTTTGCGGTGCGCTCGCCGCTGCCTATCATCAAATCACCGTGGGGCACGTCGAAGCTGGCTTGCGCACGGGCGACAAACGGCATCCGTTCCCCGAAGAAATCAATCGGACTCTGATCACTAAATTGGCCGATTGGCATTTCCCGCCGACTGAACACTCCGCCGAAGTGCTTCGCCGCGAAGGAATCGACCCAAGTCGAATCCGTGTCACGGGCAACACCGTCATCGACGCTCTGCTCTGGACTCGCGATCGCGTTCGCGCCGACAAGCCCGCCCTACCGGCGGAAGTCGAACAACTCACCGCCAACGGTCCAATGGTTTTGGTCACCGGCCATCGTCGCGA
>JANMEB010000166.1:0-29547 GCA_031376585.1 Planctomycetota bacterium
CCCCTTATCGTTAAGCTTGGGCGGCGGCGTAATTTCGAATGAACAGCCAAGCGCTGCGAGGACCTGCAGCGTCTTTCCGATTTGCGCCGTCGGCTTGCCGCGCTCCAGCTCGGAAAGGAATCTAGTTCCCACGCCGGAAAGCGACGCTACTTGCGATTGAGTCAATCCAGATTCTTTGCGGCGCTTCCGAACCGCTTGTCCGAGTTGCTTTGTCGTAGTTATGAATTGCTCGTCCATATTCCCGAACAGGACTAAATACAAAGGCGCATGCTACGAATCCGAGATTTATTACCGATCGGGAATAATATTGCTTGTGGATTACAAAAAGCAATTAAAAAATACCGTTCGGGACAAAAATCGCTAATTCAAGCGAATTCACTGGGTAAAGTCTACCGAAAACACTGGTTTCTTCAGCCTAATCGACCTTCCTCCTAAGTCCGGCAACGAAGGTCGCCAAGTCTTTCGGCAAAGGCGAATCGAAGTGCATGGCCTCACTGGTCACGGGATGCGTGAAGCTCAGTTCGCAGGCATGCAAGGCCAAGCGTGGTGTGCCGCCGTCGTCAATTTTGGACTTGGCAAATTTTTTCCCCGCGTAGACTTTGTCGCCGCACACTGGGTGTCCCTTTTCCGACAAGTGAATCCGGATCTGGTGAGTGCGACCGGTTTCCAATCGGCACTCGACCAAAGTAAACCGACCTAATTCCTCGCTTGGTCGCACGTGCGTCACAGCACGCTTGCCTTGACTCTCGGTATCCTCATCTGAGCTGCCGCGCCGGCCGTCACCACGGTCTCGAACCAGGACGGTATCGATTGTCATGGCCTCGACTCGTCCGACGACGACGGCAAGGTACCGGCGAGTGATGGTGTGTTTGGTGAACTGATGCACGAGTACTCGTTCGGCTTTGACAGTCCGTGCAAAGACCATCACGCCACTGGTGTCTCGATCCAGCCGATGAACGGGCCGAACTTTGGGCGACGATGACTGTCGAGTGTTTGGGCCGCGCTCACGTTTGGCGATGACGCGATTAAGGCACTCTTCTAACGTCGGTTGTTGTTGTCGGCGGGCGGCTGGCCAGAATCGCTCTTCGGCATGACGCAACGTGGTCATTCCCGAAGGTTTTTCGACGACGACGATGTGCTCATCGATAAAGCGAATCTTGACATCATTTTCTTTTGGCGGCGGGGCCAACGAATGCGAAAATACGTGGACGACTTCAGATGCGGTCAGTCGTCGACCGGCGTCAACGCATAGATTTCCATTGACGTGAATGTGACGAGTGTCGATCAAGCGCCGTGATTCGCCCCACGAAACGTCAAGCCAACGGTGAAGCGCTGTCACCAAAGTTTGCTTGGCTGCGGATTCGTCAACGTGAAAGACTCGCGGCTGATTTGCTCCTGGCGAGGACTTCTTTCGAGGGCGATTGGGCTTGCTCACAAGTTGGATTCCGGTAACACAATCGCGACGGCGAAACAGCGAGTCGCGTTGACTATCGCGCTGGGTTCAGTCCTCAATTTGCGCGAGGACTACGCAATTTGGCTACCAACCCCGGCGAGTTTTCGAGCGCTACTTGATGTTGGTCTCTTTCACGATCACGAGTCCGCCGTTGGCACCGGGAATTGCGCCTCGCACCAGGATCAAGTTATTTTCGGTATCGACTCGTACGACTTTCAAATTGCGAACCGTCACACGAACCGCACCGTATTGTCCTGGCAATTTCTTGCCTTTTTTCGGGCGACCGCCACCGCGCCACGCCGCTAGTGCTCCCGTCGATCCACCATGGCGATGCACTTTCTTGACGCCGTGCGATGCGCGTTGGCCTTTGAAATTGTGTCGCTTCATAACGCCAGAAAAGCCGCGCCCTTTGGTGATTCCTGCAATATCGACCGACTTGACTTCATTGAATTTTTCGACCGTCACAACTTGGCCGACTTCATATCCATCCGCCTGGCCGCGAAACTCGCGAACGAATCGCTTGGGTTCGCAATCGGCTTTTTTCCCGGCGGTCATACCAGCAGTTGCTCGCGTTTTCGAACGTTTGCTACTAATGTTGGAAACTTGTCCGCGCTCGCTACGAGGGGCGTTGCGGCGAGGTTTATCAACAAAGCCAAGCTGAATGGCCGAGTAGCCATCGAGTTCTTCAGAACGAACCTGCAAGACGTTGCAGGGTCCGGCTTCGATGACGGTGACCGGAATGCAATTCCCGGTTTCGTCAAATACTTGCGTCATGCCGACTTTGCGGCCCAAGATGCCTTTGATCATGGCTGAGAGTCCTGTCTTCAAGTTGTGTGATTGGCCAGCAGCAAGTGGTAGGCGTTTCAGGAACCTACATTGCGCCAATGTGTTTAAGTCGCACCCTGTGTGCGGCAGCCAAGGCGAATCATCGTAACGAATTCAGCGTCGTTCGGTCAATGCCCGCGATTCCGACGTTGGACCGCCCGGCTTCAGGGTACAGGCGGGATTACACGGCCCGACGCGGTCCGGTTCAACGAAAACCGCGAAACTGGATCGTGAAACACTTGATGATACGCTGACGGCCTAAGGGTCCATCGAACTGGCGCGGCGAGCGGTTTGACTAGAAAAAGTGCTTTCGAAAATCTTGTCGGCATTCGTCCTCTCGAAACCGTCGCGCCGATGCTCGCGCGTGATCGAAGTCGTCGGCAAGTTCTGAAAAGATGGAAGCACGCGCCGCTCAGCGAATTCTACATACGAACCAGAAATCTGATGTTGCTCGATACCGTGCCGACCATCGTCGAATTCAGCCAGGACCATGTGCGCTACCGTTGAACTTTGAAGTAACAATCCGTCGCCGCTGGTTTTTATTTTTCCGCCCGAATCGTTGAGTTGAATTCCATTGCGTTCGAGGTGACAATTGAATTCCGCAATAGTGTTGTAGCCGGGAGGCAAATTATGCACGCTGACCGTGAAGTGATTGAGGTAGTAGCGATTGTAGATCACCCACGCAGCATATTCGCTTTCCGCCGCGAGCCGCTGATAATCCGCCCAAGTCGGCGTGCGCCACAACGAGCGGTGCAAGAACTCATCAACGGCCAAACCGTCGTTGAGATCTAGTGCATCGACCGGATCTGAGGGCACTTCGTCCGTGTACGACGTAATGATGCCTTGGGCTTCAATCGATAGGTCGTGCACTCGCAATTCGGATAAGAAAATCCGCGGGTAGTTGGTCTGCGGCGGCGAGTACCAAGCCGCACTGAGCTTTTTGCCGTCAAAAGAGTACGAGTCGCGCCGCTGATAGCCGTAGAGCAAAAAAATCTTTTCAAACGACTGGATTCCCAACTGCGGAACGCCCATCGTACGAAACGCGATGTGGTCGTTTTCAATTTCCGCTTCGGAGAGAATCACGCCATCCCGCACCAAGCAATCGATCACAGCTTTGACGTCGGGCACTCGCTGACTGTACCGCCGCATGAGTCCGTTTAGGACCTCGTCAAGCGTTTTCGTGGCGGCTTGTGGATTCGTCATTGGCATTTTCTGTTAGTTCAGGGGGTCAGACCCATTTTTCGGATTTGCATTTTTTTCAATCGTGTCAAACCTTGGCCGAAAAATGCGACAAACCCCAGCGTGTGTTCGATTACGCCATTGCTCAGAGCAAGTCTTTTGGTAACTGGAGGATGTCAGTCAATTCCATCATCGCCGAATCGACTTCTTCGACAAGCCGAGGATCGCGCAGATCGTCGGGCAGCAGCCGTTGTCGATAATGCGAATTAACCCACTGGACCAATCGCAGGTACAAATCTTCGCTGAACAAGACGCCGTCGTGAACCGCTTGCTGCTGTGCGTCAGTCAACACAATTCGCAACCGAAGACAAGCCGGCCCGCCACCGTTTCGCATACTTTGTCGCAAGTCAATATACTCGACTTGGTCGATTGGATTGTCGCCATCAAGTGTCTTTTCAATGCAGCGCCGAGCCGAATCAAGCTCCTGGCATTCGATCGGACAAAACAAGCTCATGTGGCCATCGGGTCGCGACAGCAGTTGGCTGTTGAAAAGGTAGCTCTTGACGGCGTCTTCGAGCGAGAAATCTATCTCGCCGATTTGAATGACGCACATTTTCCCACCGCACTCATCGGCGAATTGCTGCTGGAGACGATCGAGCGCTAGGGCTTGATCGACAAAGGCGTGCTCGTGACAGAGCAGCACGTTTTGGTTGCCGACGGCGATCACATCATTGTGAAACACGCCGGCATCAATGGCCGCAGGATTCTGCTGAATAAAAACGGTCCGAGCGGGCGTCAATTGATGTGATCGTGCGATGGCTTGTGAAGCCTCGAGCGTTTGCCGAGCTGGAAAACGGTGCGGCAGTTGTTCCCCAGTTTGCAACGCGCTGCGTCCGTACACAAAGCACTCCAAGCCGGGGCCAGCAACTTGATTGGTTAAGCGTGTGTGATTGGCCGCGCCTTCATCGGAAATGGATTGCACGGCAGGCAGGGGCGGGTGGACCGCGAAATGCCGTTCGTCCGCGAAAATGAATTGCAACGAACGAAAGGTCGCGGCGGGTTCGAGCGAGCGATGCAAGTTGCTGATCAGGTTGGCGACGGTTAAATGTAATCGGGCGTCGTTGCAGTCCGCGCTGGGCGAAACGGTCGCCGCGTTTGCAGTCCACATGTTCGAAGCGCTGAATGCGGCCGCAAGCAAAACCGGGTCGGTCGCCGCAGCCCGCTCGATGATTTGGCGATCGTTGCCTTCAAATCCAACGCGGCGCAAAAAGCTCAAACAAGGCCGACGCAGCGGCGGTAGAACGGCTTGGCCAAGGCCGAGCGCAGCCACTCGTCGCATTTTCTCCAAGCCCTGCAGTGCGGCATCCCGCGGATTCGACGGAGCGTTTTTCTGCAAAGTCGACGCCACGTTGCCATACGACAAGCCAGAATAGTTGTGCGTCGGCCCGACGATTCCATCAAAATTAAATTCGCGCGTTGTCATGCCGAACGCTTGCTCAACGAAAATCTACTGGAGCACAAACTCTGCCATTAGCGGATAATGATCACTCACGTCGCGTTCCTTGACGTCAATTTGATAGTACTGGTCGCGGTGCTCCAAGTCTTTTTCGCCGCGAATCACCAACGCGCGATAGTTTTTGATGGACTTGAAGACAAAATCGCGGCGATTCGGATCGTCGTCCATTAGCGATTGGTTGACCAGGATTCGGTCGAAAGCCTTGTCGATCATATGGGTCATTCGGTCGTTCGGTTGAAGCGTTCCGGTCAAGTCGACCATTTCCGAACTTGCCTCGGTGGGCTTTCGCAACTCAAACATTTCGCTTCCGGGCTTCTCGTCGTCAAAGCTTGTATCCGGATTGAAATCCCCGATCGCGATGACGTTGGTTCTGCCATCCAAGTGCGGTTCGAGCCAATGCCGCAACAACCGAGCTTGTTTTTGGCGAACCTCGGCCGATTCGGGCGTGGCTTTGAAGTGAACACCCACGACGAGCAGTGATTCTTGGTCTTCGCCTTGGCCCCATTCAAATCGCGCGAAGATATGTTTCGACAAGTTGTAATATCGGCCTGACTCGAACATCTCAGCGGTTTGTTCGCGACGGCTGTATTCGACTAATCCGGAACGATACAAAAATACGACTTGTTGTTCGGTGCCAAAATCGTAGCCTGGGATATAGGCGATGTGATATTTGATACCGTGTTTTTGTTCGAGCACGCGGCAGAGCTGGTAGAGCACGTCGCGATTTTCAACTTCCTGCATGCTCAGGATCGTAGGCTTCATTTCGGCGATGACTCGAGCGACTTGTTCCAAACGCCATTGCCATTCTTGGTACGACGGCGCGGCCATTTTTTTGGCAAGGTCGCCATGATTGTCGCCAGGATTGTTGTCAAAAAACCATTCTACATTCCAAGTCGCCACGGTGAGTATTTCGGGAAGGTCATCGCGGGCCTCCAGTCGCGGCACGACAATCGCCGCAGCCGCAACAATAAATATGATGGCATTGTTTGTCAAAATCGACATTGCAGGGCCTTCGTTGAAAATAAATTGTTTGGCCGTGAGTGGGCAGTTATTGAGTTAGTTTATTTTCGTCGGGTCGCAAAGCCTCCAACACATCCTCGCTGATCAAATAAAGCCAGGGAGCGTGTCGCTCGTTATATTGCCTGGTCAATTCGTTAACGGTTGCCAAGTTGTCTTCGCGGCGTTTCAAGGCCCTTTCATAATCCTTTTTCAGGTTCTCGTCTGTCGGATCGCTTGGTTCGGGCGGCATTGGAAAAGCCGACGTGTTTGCCCCAGCCGTGATGATCAAGTAGTAGTTAATTTGAGCGTCCGAGACATTTGCGTTTGCGGCAATAGAACCAAGGCTTAGCGTCCAATCGATTCCGGACGCTGTGGAAACGACGAGCTGCCCATTTTTCGATTCAATCCAATTTCCCAGCTCGGTTCCATTTCGAAAGCCAAAATTCGCAAGAGATTTCAGGTCCGTTTTGTCGTCGAGACCTGTCGCCAAAGCTTCGCTGGCCGACGACGGTTTTTTGCCGACGGCGGTAAATTGCACTTGCGATAAGTTGTTTGCTACGAGTCCCAAAGTCTGCGGATTAATCTTTTGCCCAGCTATTGGTTCACCTAATACTCCGTCTTGGTCGGGCTTGGCGATCGACAGCGGAAAGGTTTTGTCCCTTAAGTCAACCGTCGCAAGATAATTATATTTTTTGGGGCTTTTGTCCGTGACCGATTCACCCTCCAACACATATCCGTCGATCCGCAAGCCAGTGACTTCGAGTCCGGCGCCCGCATCCGTTAGTTTTAGGTCAAGCAAATTGTGGTCAACCCAATCCGATAGTTTCGTTGACAATAATGAAGCCGCCAATTGGATCACGTACACATTGGGTTGGCCGGCAACGCGCACGAAACGCTGATCCAAGTTGCCGCCGACGGCTTCGCCAATAATCATTTCGGCCATGGAACGGTTGTTGTTATCGGCCAAACTGACTTTGGTACCGATGCCGGTTTGGCTGGTCGAGTCACCGATTTGGTCGGGATCGATCACGCCATAAAGCTGATGCGTGCTTTCATCGGATGATTTAACTTCCAAGATCAGCGATTCGCTTAGGACGTTGAAGACATCCGCGATTCGCTTGGCGTTTCCCGTAGGAAAATCGCCGGACGCCGTCAAAACCCACGAATCGCGGACCCGTTTCAATTGAATGCTGTCGAAACGACGGTTCGCTTTCTCGAAAGACGTTATCGTCAACAATCGTGCTTGACCTAGATCAATCGCGGTGAACAGTTTTTGGTTGACTTGCGCGTTGTCATCGACGCGCTGAGGCCAGGGATATAGTGCCGCCGCACCGACCGACAGAGTCGCTGCGACGAGTCCCATCAATCCAGTTAGTCCCCACGCGTTTTTCACTTTAGATTTGCCTTTTTTTGTTCGAGGTTTGGTGGTTTTAGCGCAGCCGGCGTACCTTGGAAATGCCTTCCCGTTCGCGCAGCCGTCGACGAGTAAATACGAAGAGGCCGAGCAAAAGCGGCGGGATGACGGGCAGGACGACCGCTAATAATTTGTAACGGCCTTGAATCTCTTGAATTTCGATTTCGGCATCCAATCGAATTCGGCGTTGGTTTTCATTGAGGCCATCCCGCAATTCGAGCACCAAGCTCTGAAGTTTAGAATTTTCAAAGTTTTGTGTTTGCTGAAATTTTTGCTTGTGGATTTGCAATTCCTGCAAGTCAATTTTTTCGCCCGCCTTCTGTTTTTCCTCGAGTTCTACGACCCGTTTCGACAGCGGTTCGATTTTTGCAATTGTCTCTTGCTGGGCCTTGTTGATTTGATTGCTGAATTCCTTCTCGAACTCTTGTTCTTGGACCGAGACCTTTTCCAAAGCTTCCTCCGTCGTCGTTTCAACGTGTCGTAACGTAGCGTGGCGAATGCGTCGACTGCGGGTCAGGAGGAAGTCAGTCTCGCCCGTCAGCGAGTCGACGATATTGTTGAAGAACGCGACATTATCAAAATTGAATTGAACGCCTCCCGCTCGCGGATCGTTGCGAAGCAAGACGAAACCGTCTGCCAAACAGTCGATGTCGGCAACGTAAACGACATTGAGCGCCCCCGGCTTTCCGATGCCCGACTCGCCCGCCGGAGCCGGTTTGGTTATTCGCGCGGCAAACACATACTCGTCACCCGCATTCCCACGGTTGACTTGCAATTCGTGGGGTGTTTGGGAATTCAAAATAGCTTGTAAATTAATTTTGCCGGCGGAACCACTGGAAACGAGCGGGGTAAACTCGGTGCCGCCACCAGCCGTTTTGTCGATTTGCCCGGGGTAAGGAAAATAGATTTCGATGATACCCTTGGTCGCTGGATCAACGTCGGAGATCGTTCGAGTCGCTTCATTGTCATCGCGCAGGATAAACAATTCGGGTACATCCAATTGTCGGCTACGCTTGTAGGGGTTGTCGATTTTCCAAATGATGGATGGATTGAGTTGGCCTTGAATCTTGTTGGCCAGAATAAAAATCCCCAAGGCGTTCCAAAGTTTTTGTATGTCGCCGGACTCTCGGCCTAGCCGATCCATTCCGCGCGGAAATGCAGTACCAGGAAAAGGGCAGGGAGGGTGCGATTTGATATCGTAAGGCGGATGCCGTCCGTTAAAGATGGTCAACGGATTCGATTCGCGAAAACAAAAAGTGAAGGGATCTTCAAAAATCGCTGTCGGCTGTCCCGCGTTGATGGCCGTCAAAAGGTGTCCTAGTTCAACGGGTGCCATCTTCGACGGCTGAATCACGACGAGTGCGTCGTACCGCCGTGAAATTGGCTTACCGGAGTCATTTTCCATCCAAAGCGGAATTTCATTCTCCGCTTGGACGAGTTCCACGTTGTACTGTTTGGCCAATTCGCCGATGACTTGCAACGGTGGAATCTGCACGTATTTGCCGTTGGAAACGATAACATCACCCAGCGGCAAGGCATCGGTTTGCACGATGCCGATGGTCTTGCGCTGCGGTTTCGTCACTCGGTTGACTGCCCGAATCAATTCGTATTCGACCGGATTGCCGGCGGTGAAGAACTTGATCACGGTTCGTTCCAGCCCGCACGAAATGGCCGCACCCAAAATGACGTCTTCTTCTCGGCGTGCGCCTCGGGATTCGCTCAAGATGCGTTGTGGCCGAATGCCGAATCGCTTTTCGGCTTGAATTGCTTCCTTAGAAAATGGTTCTAGTCCAGTCGTCAAATTCAGTTTAAGTCGGCTTCCGCCGAGCACGTCGAATTCGTGCAGCAAGTTTTCCAAATCAACCTTGGTTTGAACGTATTCGGGCGGAATCGTCGTGCCGATAAAGGCGTCGATTACGATTGGATTGGCGTTCGAGTCGCTCGAACTTGCAAGCTGCTCCATGATCTTGCGAGTGGATTCGCTCAGCGTACTGACTTGCTCGCGCGAGACGTCCAAACGCAGGCGATTCAGCGGGCTGTACTGAACGACCATGACGCCGGCGATGACACTCGCGACCAAAAACAAACCGCGCAATAGGTAATGCCCAAACAAAGATGTGCCGTCCTTGCCACCCATCCAATGTCGGCGACCAATCAGTATCAAACTGAGGTAGATGCCGATGATAATAAGGCCCAAGTAATAGACGATGGACGATGAACTGATCAAACCGCGTCCGAAGGGTTCGAATCGGAACAGCAGCGACCAATCATGTAGCAGGTTTACCGTTTTTGTATTGGAGGCGATCACGTCGGCGTTGGAAAAGAACGCCAACGGTGCGTTGAGCGCCACGCCAATGATGAATCCGACGGTCAAGTTATTCGTGAGAAACGACGCCACCATGCCGATGGACAACATGGCAACTCCAACGAACCAATAGCCCAGATAGGTTGAAAACAAAATTCCGCTATCGAGAAAGCCGCCGGTCATCGCCAGCAACACGGCGTAATTCGAAAGTTGCGAAAAAACCAAGCTCAGGGTAAAGACCAGGACTGCCGCAAAGTACTTTCCAATCACGATATCGATATCCCGCGCGGGTAGAGTCAGCAGCAGTTCGTCCGTTCCTTGGCGGCGTTCTTCGGCCCAAATGCTCATCGTGATCGCCGGGATGAATACCAGCATGACGTAAGGCAAAAAGCGATTGAGCTGCCCGAAGTTCGCGAGATTGGTTGTGAAGAATTCGTGGGGCCAAAAAGCGGCAAACGAAGTCAACAACACGAACAAGCACAAAAAAACATAACCGGTTGGATTGCTAAAATAGCCGGCAAAATTCCGCTTCATCACAGCAAAGGTCGCTTGCCGATAGATACCCAGCGGCAGCATGATTAGAACGAGCGCCGCCAGGAACAAGAAATCGACGCCCAACATCGTAACGAATTCAGCCAATCCCAACGAAATAACGCTCCCGGATTGTTCCGGTGCGGCTTGCAGCGCGATGAAATTCGTCAAATCCCACATTGCGATTTACCAATTAGGAATCAAAAAAACTAATTCAAAAACTGCGGGAACGGGACCGGTGCCCGATCCACTCGAAGTCAACGCAAATTGGCGCTAGACCCCAGCGTTTAATCCATTGCCTAGGCCTCGACCGCATTGGGTTGGTCATGTCCGGTCAATTTGGCAAAGACCTTTTCTAAACCGATATGATCCGGATCGAGTTCGGAAATCGTTCCGTCGAAGACTTTATAGCCTTCGTTGATTAATATGACTCGATCGGCCGTCGCGGCAACTTCTTGCAGGATGTGCGTCGACAGCAAAATCGTTTTGTCTCGGCCTAGGCGGCGCATTGTTTCGCGCATGCCTTGAATTTGGTTCGGATCGAGCCCGGACGTCGGTTCGTCCAGAATCAAGACTTCGGGTTCGTGGATTAAAGCTTGCGCCAAACCGACTCGTTGGCGATAGCCTTTGGACAGTTTGTTGATCGGCTTGTGAATCACGCTGCTCAAGCTACACAAGTCAACGACCGATTCGATCCGCTCGCGTTTGAGAACTTTGTTCATGCCGCGCGCCTCGGCGAAAAAATTCAAAAGGCTGTAGGGGGTCATGTCCGGATAGAGCGGTCCGGACTCCGGCAAGTAGCCCAAATGCCGCGAGCCTTCCAGCCGATCGCTCGACATGTCGTGGCCAGCGATCCTTGCGACGCCTTCCGAGGGCGACAGGTAACCGGTCAACATTTTCATCGTCGTACTCTTGCCGGCACCGTTGGGCCCGAGAAAGGCGACGATCTCGCCCTTGTAGACTTTGAAAGAGACATCGCGCGAGGCCGCAAAAATCCCATAGAACTTCGAAAGCCGATCGGCTTCGATCATGGGACGTTCGTTCGGGTCGCGTTGAATCGCCGCCGAAGATTTTGGCGACGGCGAATTTTCGGTTGGTGTCATGGATGCCCACAAGCCATGAGAGTCGTCAATGGCTCGCCGCAACCGATCGAGCTATCGAACGTAGTAAATGGTGATCAACGTTGGCCGACGTCGATTCAATCAATATGACCGAGGCAAAGGATTTTCTCAAGCCGGTTCATTTTTGGTTGCCGTTTTTAGCGCGTCCTTTGGAAAAATCCCGGAAGCCCTCGGCGAATTTTTCTGGAGGAAGGGAAACCGCACTGTCCTCCTTTAAGTCACGGATTTGGTCTCGCTGCATCCGGGCTCGGCGTGCTTGTTCCGCTTGGGTTCTTAAGCCCAAGCTGCGGAGGGCTTCGGCATAGCGAAGCTGGTCGGAAGAATTTCCTTGCGCTGCATCGATTTTCATCCTCTCCCAACGCTTCACAAAATCCCGGAGTTCTTGTTCCGTCCAATTCATCTCGTTCAAAAGTTCCGCGTTCGGACGCTGTTGTTGATCCTTCAAATAATCGAGTACCAAGTCGGTGACTTTTCGCGATTGCTCCAAATGCTCGCGCTCTTCCGGAGTTTCCGTCGACGGCTGAAAGTCATTTACATCTGCCTTGGACGAATCCGGAAACTGGTTTTGGTTCATTCGATTTCGGCGCGGATCACCGCCGGTAGGTTTCGATTTGGGGTCGCTGCTGGGCTCGGAATCGGCTTTCGCGTCGGACTCCGATGGAGAGTCAGACTGCGATTTGGAGGGAGTTGCATCGCTTTGTGCATCTGCGGATTTCGGTTGAGCGTCGGATTGGGCATCTGAGTTTGATTCATCGATAGGTTGGTCAGGTTGCTGGCCTTCGGATGATTTTGAATCACTGGCGGCGTCGTTCGGTTGGTTCGATTTGCCTTGCGATTTCGAGTCGCTTGAATCAGGTTTCTCGGCAGCGCCGTTGCTTTGAGGCGAGTCGTCTGGTTTTACGGTTTCTGTGCCGTCCGGCTTTTTCGAATCGCCGGATTCTGGGGACTTGCCGGTTGAACCAGGATCTTCTTGTGGTTCGGCTCCGGAAGGCTGCTGTGCTTCGTCACCTTGCTTCGATTCGGACGACGACGGTTGCTTTTCGGAATCGCTTTTGCCGTTTTGATCCGATCCCGAATCTTGGTCCCCGGAATTCGGATTAGATTTATTTTTCGCTTTCTCAAGCCTTTCGAGCAATTTTTCCATTCGTTCGCCTTCCGTTGAAGACTCATCAAGCGGTCGGTCCATCTGATTTCTTTGCTGCGAATCGGATGGCTTGCTGGCGTTATTATTTTTCTCGGACGGCTCGTTCCTAGAAGGTTGGGATTGATTCGACGTATTGCCTTTTTCCGAGTCGCTGGCTGATGGCTTTTGATTTGCTAACGGTTCGGTATCGGGCTCATTCTTTGGTTGGGGGTCCGATTGCGAATCGCTCGACTTTGGTGCCGAGTCACCGGGCATTGGCTTACTCTGTTCGCCCTCGCGTGACGATTCATCGGCATTCGACGGTTGGTAGGAGTTGGCTTGATCACTGTTTGGCGCGGGTTCGCCGCCTTCACTTCCAGGTTGGTCAGGTCGCGCGTCTTGTGGTTTGCTCGTCGTCGATTCGCCGCCTTCAGAAGGTTGTGCGTTGGGAGCAGCATCGCTCGGCTGGCCATTGTCTCCGTCCTGACTGGACTTCTGGTCGTTCGACGACTGCGATTTGGGTTGTGATTTTTTGCTGCTTTGGGAACCGGAAGACGATTGATTATCGTCGTCCTTCGACTCTTTACTTTCATTGCCGCCGCCAGATTTGCCGCCATTCTGTTGGGATTCTTGATCTCCTGACGAATTAGTTTCATCGGATGGTTCCTCGGGCGATGATCTTGAACTGTTCGGTTGTTTTTCCTGGGGAGATTGATTGCCGGATTCAGAGTCTTGATCTTCGTCGGGATGGTTCGAATCGCGACCCTTAGCACTTTTGTTCGATTCAACCGGCGGCGTAATCGTCAACTCGAAATTTGCGGAGCGCGCGACGTTGGGATCGGGCTGATCGCTGAGGGGCGATCGCCGATTGTCTTTGGCGACCAAGTGAAAAACAATCTCGTCGCCCGGCTGCAGTTGATGTGCGTCGGGTCGCAAGCGAAATTGTCCAACGACGTTGCCGACTCCGGACGTTTGATCCAGCAGCAAGTTCTGTTCCAAGACGATCTTGCCTTTTTGCATTGCAATGAGTCGAATTGCGCTGATCTTGAAATCGGGATCCAATGCGCGGGCTTTGATCGACAGCATGCCGTTGACTGGGATTTGCAATTTGTTTTCGGACGGTTCTAGGACTTCGATTTCAGGCGCAATGTCGGGTCCAATGCGCACGGAGTAGACTTGTTCGTGCCGATTGAGTTGGCCATCTAGCGTCGTAAATTTCAGCCGATAGTGCGTGAATTTTTGGGCTGCGCCGCTGCGCAGCAGTTTGAAATCGGCGCTGGCCGTCCGGTCGTTATTCGACATTGATAATCGTTCAACCAAATCGAATTCCGTGGGAGTCGGCGTTGAAATTGTCGCTTCCGGAACTGAAGTGGCCGAATCGACATTCGTCAGTGGTTTCGTTGGCATTCTGGCGTTGAGTAATTCCAGAGTTGCCGAACCAATCGGCATGTTGGCAAGTGCTTCGAGGTGGACTGCGGTTCCTTCAATTGCCTCGATGTCGGCTTGGCCGAGCAATCGCTGCGCGGGAAGTTCCGTGTATGCCGGCGGAGTCAACTCAATCGCCGATACAGTAATCGTTGGACTTGGTCGCACCGTAACGGAATACGTCGGCGACCGGCCGTCACCTGCGACTACCCAGTACGTTAGGCTTTGTTGAATTCCCGATTCGGAAGTCGTCAGCGTGCCATTAAATTCGTTTTTGGATTCGCTTGGATTCAGCGGAATGGTCGCATTTGCGCGTTGTCCATCGGCTGTTGAATACACCAAGACGACAGGAGTGCTTTTTCCGGCGCCGCGAATGTCAGTGGTGACGAGAAGGCTATCGCCGAAAAAAATTTCAGCCGATCCAGGATCGACATTCAATACTCTCACTCGCGATGGCGATTGAATATCGGAAAACGGAGCAATGACCCGCGTAATTGTGGCAAATGGATCTTTGGGAGAGAGTAATTTGTACATCCCACCAGCCAAAGTCACACCAACGAGGGCAAACCCAACTTGTATCAACCGTGTTCGGTCGATGGCGTTTTCAATTGAAACCCCGGATAAGTCTTGAGCAGCTTTTTCGCCAACGGCTGCGAAAATCCGTCTCGATTCGAGATGCGGTCGCGTCCGCATATAGACGTAATTGAGCAAGCTATTTTTGAATTTGGGTTCGCTCTGTTCGATCATTCGCGCGGCGTACGCCGGATTGATCTGGCGAAACAACAGCGGAGCGATGGATCGCACAAGCACTGCTAGAAAAAACACAACCAAGCCAAGCAGCACGGCGACACGCATCCACCGTCCAAGCGAAACGATCCACGCATCGACGATGCACACCGTCAACAGTACTCCCAAAACAACAGTTGCAACTAGCAGCAAGCCCGCTGCCAAATCGACGATTTTGACTTGGCTACTGGCTCGCTTGAGTCGGCGCGAAACAAATTCGTCGAACGAGTTGCCCGCAGGGGCGAGTTCGGGGGCCGGTTGCGTTGTCGTGGTAGTTGTCATGCGGACTTGGGTGGCAAATTCGGCTTTGGTGAAGGTTGACCGCTATGGCAACTTGGACGATGCCAAGCTTGGTTTTAGTTCCGAAGTTAATTCCAACGCCATTATAACTCATTCGGCAAGCTAAATCGCTTATCGGAGTTATTTCGGCGGGCTGGGCGGATTGTCGGGTGCGGCACTTGCGCCCGGTGGTGGCGTTTCTATTTCGAACGCTTGACGCGGCAGTTCACCGGTTGGATTGGACCGCTCGCCATCAGGATTCCGCGACTGCCCACGACCATTCCGCGACTGACGAAAAAGGAAGAGTAATCTTTGTCGGCCTTCGATGGGTCCGAGTCGATTAATTTCGTCGCGGTCGTCTTGGCTCAATACTTCGTTAAAGATTCGAATCTTTTCGGCATCGGAAATGCGCGGCACGACGGACTCGTTGATCCAGCCCGCAATTAACCTCACTTTTTCAGGCTTCGATTTTTGATCATCCAAAATCTTGGCCGCTTTGTCTGAAAGCGATTTCGACAATTGGGCGAGATCGTCCTCAGTCACTAAATCGTCGAGTTTTTCTTCCTGTGTCGTTCCGCGAATAACCAAGACCAATCGCGTCATGGGAGAGCGAAGACCACCCCTTGCTGGCATCGGTCGCTGGAGCTGTGCGAAAAGTTTTGCAATTTCATCCTTCTTGCGCTCACCGAGCTCCCGCGCCCATTTGGAAATCGCCTCGAAATCTTCGGTCAATACAAGTCGAGTCTGGTCGCTCAATCCAATATCGCGCTGGTGATTCTGCGAGATCAAGCTCTTCATTTTTGCGATTCGTTTGTCGATCGGCAAGTCTTGCAGTTTGGCTTGTTCCATAGACCCTAACGACGACAACCATTCTTGATAGCCGCGTAATGCCTGAAGCAAATGTTCCGAGTTGGGTTCCGCGTGAATCGCCTGATCGACCTGACGCAATCGGTCTTGCTCTTGAGGAGTAAGTCGATCAAACGATTCTTTTCTTCGCCACAACTGCTGCAATTGCTCTTCCGACATTGCCGACAATCGAGCTTGATTTTCAGAATAAGTGCCGCCGTCGATCGCCAACAATATCGGCAAGAAGCCAAGCCCGATGACAAGTCCCCATTTGGAATTTCGGTTACTCATGGTCACTTTCCTCGCTGACGAACAGGCCCGCTTGCTCCAACTGTTTGAGGAATTCGAAGCTATCGATCGAGCGATAGAGATCCATGTTTTCAATGACGCGCAAGTCGCGAACCAATTGCCGCTGCGATACCGTCTGAAAGGCTCGCACCGTTTGAAAGCCACCCCACAGCGCCCCCGAGGCTAACAGTGCCAACGCCCCGCATCGCAACCAAGCCGATTGCTTGTGGCGGCGACCGCGTTGCAATTCCAAAGTCGCTTCACGAGTCACCA
The DNA here is from genome assembly GCA_031376585.1 of Planctomycetota bacterium. Classification (GTDB taxonomy): domain Bacteria; phylum Planctomycetota; class Planctomycetia; order Pirellulales; family Pirellulaceae; genus JANMEB01. Next base: position 16,364 of record JANMEB010000166.1, read on the forward strand.
ATTCGATGGTGCTCTTGGTAAACGTGTCCGTGGTCAATGTTTGTGGCAAGCAATCGAGAACATCCCACGAAGCCTGTAATTCATGCAGCCGACGGCGCAGCGCTGCATCGTCGGCCAACTGTCGTTCGACATCGAAAGTTTGCTGCGGATCCAATTCGCCGTCCAGGTACGCGACGAGCAAATCATCTTGACCGCTATTGGCGGCTGCGATTTCGTCGGCAGAATTTGGTTCGTTGATCATTTCAATCGTCGACAAAGTTGTACGGATTCACGAATCAGCCGTTGCTTCAATCTGACTTCGACGCCGCAACATCGGAATCCGACTGACGTCCGCCATCGATTCCTTCCAAGAGACCAAAGGGCAGACCTCCGCCGTGTACGTACGGCTCGAGCATTTCGCGCAAATTATTTCGGGCCCGCGACAACAATGACTTGACAGCCTTGGTCGACAAATTCATTGCGGCAGCGACGTCCTCGTAACTCATGTGTTCGAATTTGCATAATAACAAAGCCATGCGCTGCCGTTCGTTGAGCGACTGAACCGCATTACGCACCATCTCACCCAGTTCGGATTGGGCAATCCGCCGAGTTGGCATGAACCGGCTCGGTTCCTTGGCCAAATTTTCGATTGTCGGCATTGCCGTCGAGTCGTTCGGAGCACCATGAAATTGAACCTCTTTCCGTTTGGCAACGGTGCGCAATGCGTTTTTCGCAACGTTGTCGGCGATCGTGAAAAGCCATGTCGAAAATTTCGCATCTGGGGTGTATGTCTTCCGAGCTCGATAGACACGCATGAAAACTTCTTGCACCATGTCCTCCGCCAACCCGCGCCTCGGAACCAAATGTTCAAGCACGATTAGCAACCGATTCCGATATCGCTCAACAAGTTGTTCGTAGGACGCAGCGTTGCCGTCGCGCACTTGTAGCATCAGCCTGACATCGGGATCGATCAGGTCGTACCGCTTGGGTGTGGTTGAATCTGCAGGTTGGTCGCTCAATCGTTGCTCCGCGACGGTTATTTTCCGCACGCCGAATAGATTAAGTGTACCTAACAGGCCAACCGCCGGTCGACGGCTTGTCGAGCACTCGGAGCGATCATGTCCCAGATTCAAACGCGCCGACGGCGGAAAAGTTCCTCAAAAAGTGGCAAAAAACTGAGCGTTCCTCCAAAGCTTTATCAGATAGCTGTTTTTGCGGTTCGCGGATGAAGCATCGCAGGGCGACCGTCAAAAATACGTGGAGCAAATTCCCTACGGTGTCCGCGGCGAAACATGCATCATTCGCGCCCCGTTGTTCTCCGGCTACTCAAAAGTCGCAACATTCAACGTGCGTCGCAACTGACCGCAAGCAGCGTCGATTTGATCGCCTTTGCGTTCGCGGAACTGGACGTTGACTTGGCCGTCGAGCAGAATTTTTCGAAACTCTCGGATCGCTTGCGGCGCAGGAGTTTTGTACGGCAATCCAGCCACGGGATTATAGGGAATCACGTTGAGCATCGCGCCGCGCCTACCAAGCAGCTCAACTAATTCTTCCGCGTGTTGCGGCTGATCGTTGATTTCGGCGAGCAGTACATATTCGAAAGTCAACCTACGACCGGTCGCGCGAAAATATTCTTCCGCCGCTTCCATGATCGACGCGATCCCGATCTTGTTATTGACCGGCACCAACCGATTCCGCAATTCGTCGTTTGCGGCATGCAGCGAAATGGCCAAGTTGTAGGGGTGACTCACTTCGGCCAATTTTAAAATTCCCGGCGGCAAGCCAACCGTCGAAATCGTAATCCGCCGCGGACTAATCCCCAGCCCGGCCGGCGACGAAGCCAACTCCAAAGCCGACAAAACATTAGCCAAGTTCGCCAGCGGCTCGCCCATGCCCATCATTACGACATGACTGATCCGCTCCCCCGCTGGCAATAGCCTTTGCAATCGCAAGAACTGTTCGACGATTTCGTAATCGGTCAAGCTTCGTTCGACACCATCGAGACCGCTTGCACAGAATACGCAGCCCATCGCGCAGCCGACTTGACTGCTTACACAGATCGTGCGGCGGATTCCGTCGCGTAGCAAAACGCATTCGACCGAGCCTCCCGTGTCAAGTTGAACCAACAATTTTTCCGTGCCGTCTGGACTCGTCTGATGCCGGACAATACGAGTCGACCAGAATTCAAACGCCTCGACTAACTGTCGCCGCAGTGGCTTGGGCAAGTCGGTCATTTCGTCGATCGACTGAATTTGGGTCTGGCAAAGCCAATGCTGAATTTGATTGACTCGATACGCGGGCAATTCGTTCGCTTGCGCCCATTGCCGAACGGAGGCCAAATCGCTCAAGTATTTTTTTACCGTTACTGTCATGGACATTCATCGAACGATCGTCGGCCGAGTTAAAACGAGGCACGCCAAATGTGCTGCAAATCCGCTTTAGTCATCATAGCAAGTAGCCTCGGCAAGAACTTCGCCGGATAATTCCAGCGGGAGAACCATATGGAATCGGAAGACGAACTTTGCTTGTGCTTTCACGTATCCAAGAACAAAGTCCAGCAGTTTTTGCGAGTCGAGCAACCCAAACGCGCTTCGCAACTAAGCGATTGCGGTGGCGCGGGAACCGGCTGCGGATGGTGCCGACCGTATTTGAAAAGACTGTTCGATCAATCCGCACTCGCGACCCAAGGCGATTCGCTCCCTTCGGCCGAGGACTACGCGCGGTTGCGCCAAAAATACATCCAGGCCGGCAAAGGAACTCCGCCCCCCGGTGCATCATAAGGGCTATTCGAAATCCGAATTCGTTCCCTCTCCTTGGCTTTTGGGGAGAGGGTCGGGTGAGGGGTTTTGGATTTTCGGATTGGCACTTCGACGCTGCCCGAACACGCCCTTGGGAGTCGTCGCATGCTGGTTGAATTGTGCCGAAAGCGGTATGATGCCGATCTGTTTCCGGCAAATCTCGACTTCACATGGTGACTGCTTGCCGGCTTTGTTTCACGCCCTAAATTGATCCCACCTACCAACCATGGCAAAAAAAGTCGTCAATCGAAAAAAACTACGCGCCGAATCCGATGCGGCCGAAGCGTCTGAGTCAAAAAAGAAAACCAAAGCACCTGCCAAGAAAAAAGCCCCCGCCAAGCGTCGTGCCAAATCCAAAGACCCGGACGATATTCGCGTGCGCATCTATTGGGGAGTCTACAACCAATCCATGAAGCGGATCGCCAAATACGACTTCAACCTAAAGAAGGCCGCCCAAAAACGCGCCGAAGAACTCACCGCCGAAGGCAAACCGCACTTTGTGCAAAAAGACAAAGAACCCATCGACGAGGTTTAGCGCATTGTCGCAAGCAAGATTTCGGGTGCCTCTGACTTTGCCAGTTCTTACTGTGCAAAAGTTGATCGACTAAGCACCATATTTCTGACAATGGACGGTCATGGTCGAACCAAAAACCAGCAATCGTTTGCTCGAAGCACTTGCCGACTCCGAAGACGCCGAGTTCATCCCGATCTGGCTCGAATGCAGTCCGTTCACGATGACTTCGATCGAACGCGGACTGGCTTTGTACCGAGCGACGCGCTATATCGTCGAACGACGAATCCCGGGCGTGTTTGTCGAATGTGGCATCTGTAAAGGTGGCTCGGTCATGATCGCAATGCGGACGCTGCAACTGCTGGGTTCGGCGACGCGACGATTCATCTTGTTCGATACCTTCGATGGCATGACGACTCCCAGTCCCGTTGACGACGACGTTCGCGGGCGACATGCAAGTGACTTGATGCAAGGAAGCAGCGGCGAACAAGTCGCCACATTGAGCCGCGCTCGCGCGTCGCTGGCTGAAGTCCAAGCAAACATCGCGACCACTGGATACAACCCGCAAAAAATTCGCATGGTCCAAGGTGATGTCTGCGCGTCGATCCCCAGGACCGACGTTGCACCAATCGGCTTGCTCAGATTGGACACCGATTTCTACGACAGCACGTATGTCGAGCTGACGTATCTTTATCCGCGACTTAACCACCAAGGCGTTTTGATCGTCGACGATTACGGACATTGGAAAGGAGCTCGCAAAGCCGTCGAAGATTCTTTCGCCGACGCGGGTCCGGCTGCGCAGCCGCGCGCTCCGCGGCCGTTTTTCCCTTGGATCGACTATACCGGACGAATCGCTGTCCGTTCCGATCCGCCGGACGAGTTGCCCGCCGAGCTTGTCAAAGACCCCAGCACTTCTTGGGCCAGTCCGACCCGAGACGGCGTCGCTATTGCGGCACCCGAAGAAAGATACGACTACGAGCCGCCGGGCTTGCCGAATCCAGGCTTACTGAAATATTTTCCGTCACTCGTCGCCAGCGACCCGCGGCGCAATCGCTGGCCTTACTTGCGTTTGGCATCCCCGCACATCTGGCGCACCGATTCGCGCAGCCGCAACCAACACATTGGCGTGCTCTCGCTCGAAGAAGCAATCTTGCTGCACCATTTGGCGTTGCCGTACGCGGGAAAGCGTGGCTTGGCAATCGGTTGCCATTTCGCTTGGTCGACCGCCCATTTGCTGGCCGCAGGTTTGCACCTAGATGTCGTCGATCCGAAACTAAGCGTCCGCGAACAATTCGAAGCCGTTGATCAAAGCCTCCGCCAGATCCCGACGAAGGGTTCCTACGGTTTGTGGGCTGCTTTTTCTCCGTCGATCATTCCCGCCATTCGACAGACTAAGCCCATTCCTTGGTCGTTCGTATTTATCGACGGCGATCATGACGGAGAAGCACCCTCGCTCGATGCGCAAGCCGTCCTGCCTCATTGCGCCCCCGACGCTACCGTCGTCTTGCACGATCTCACCTCCCCCGATGTGACCAAAGGGCTTGCCGTCTATCGCGCCGCAGGCTGGAACGTTCGCCTTTACAACACCATGCAAGTCATCGGCGTCGCCACCCGCGGCGCAGTGACTCCCGCCGAGTATCCGCCGGATCCACGCATGCCCGTAATTGCCGACGCACACTTGCGGCCGTTTGCCTAAACCTACGAGCGATCGTCGTTTGGAGGCGCAGCGTCGGTAGGCGACTGCCCGTCGTTCTCATTCATGGCAGCTTCGGTTTCCAACGACTTGCGATATTCAGCCATGGCTTCCTTCAGCAGGCTGGCGTTTTCGACGAGTTGTTTGCGACTGGAGGCGGAAAGGACTGCGTGGCGGACGATCGGCTTTTCGTTTCGCACTGGTTCGCCTTTGTTGTTTGTCGTGATCGTCAACAATGACACCGTCAAATAAGCGTCCTCAAATTCTTGGCCAGGAATGCTGTTGACTTTGTACATGGCAAACTGATTTGCCGTGTCGGTCTTGGGGATAGGAATTTGCAACAAATCGTCCAAGGTAGAGGAATCTCGTATCTTAGAAACCATTGACTCATCGTTGACCGGCAAAGTCATGACGACGTCGCTTTCCGACGCCCACGTATTTAGCGGTTCGCTGAACGGCTCGGATGCCGCACGCTGGGGCAGCCGCACTGCCCAATAAAAAATGATCCCCGCTTCGATCGCCCACACAAGGTAGACAAAAAAACCTTGGATGGGAGCACCGTTGCCACCCCCTCGACCGAGCGCCCAACCCTGAGCGGCGCGAAATTCGAGATGCTTGAGAAATGTTAATTCACCGTCGGCCAAAGACTTTCGAAGGTCCACTCGTTGGTCTTCGCGAAGATTTTTTTCAGTCATCACGAACTCGGTTGCTTCGTCGAGCATGGCCTGATATTGAAAGTAGTACTTGGCACCTAGTCCAGCGACAGCCAACAAGATTCCAATCGAGATTCCGACCAGAACATTTCTGACTTTCCCTTTCGTCACCACCCATGCGCCGACGTACCCTAACGCCATACCCATGCCAATCGTCGCCAAGACGTTGACGTAAATTATCGGAATCCAATGCAACGCCAACTGATAGACGAATGCCAGAACCACCGCGACAACGAGAATTAGCAAGAGTAACGGAAGAGACAAAAAACCAACGCGGCCAGAAGCTTTATACGTTGGAATCATAATGCGCTCATTGGATTGGGATTTGAAACAAGTTTGTTCGCGCCCGAAGTTTAGTCGTTCGCTTTTCGTTGAATATACGCGATGGATTAACATGATGCATTACTGGGCGGGGCGGCCGCACCATTTTCAATAACACCACGATTTCTCGGCATTTTCGACAACGTTCGATGTGGCACGGCCGTTTGGCGCACGTCGTTTTGCTAGACTACGAACCGTGGACTTTGGAAAACCGAGCGGCTGTGACAGATTGCGACGAGGCTCATGAAGATCTTTCAAGGATATTTCCTTCTTGTTGTAGCCGTTGCTCCATTCTGGATCGCCAAGCCGATCGTCGCGCAGGATTTTTTGAAGGGCGCCAAGCGAGTCGTGTTTTTGGGGGACAGCATCACTTACAGCGGCGAGTATGTGGCGATCCTTGAAGCCACTGTTCGTTTAGAATTCCCGGATCGAAAAATCGAGTTTATTAATCTTGGTTTGCCAAGCGAAACCGTTTCGGGACTTTCCGAACCGGGACATGCGGGCGGCGATTTTCCGCGACCCGATTTGCACGAAAGGTTGGATCGAGTTCTTTCGCAGACGAAACCGGATGTGGTGGTCGCTTGTTACGGAATGAACTGCGGAATTTATCATCCGTATTCCGACGAACGATTCGACGCCTTTCGCCAAGGAATCCGCAAGTTGCACGAAAAGGTGATTGCCGCCAAGTCGCGTCTTGTTCTACTAACGCCACCCGTGTTCGACCCAGCGCCGATTCTCGAGGGCACGCTGCCGGCAGGCCTAATCGAATATCGTCAACCGTTTCGCGACTACAACCGAGTCCTCGATCTATACGCGGCTTGGCTCGTTGCGGCCCAAACCGAAGGCTGGCAAGGAATCGATACTCACACGCCGATGAATCGCTTTCTCGCAAAGCAGCGATTCACGGACGCCAAATATACTTTGGCTCCCGATGGAGTGCATTTGAACAGCCAAGGCCATTGGTTGATCGCGCGCGAGTTGATTCGAACTCTGGGCAGGACTCGAATCAACGCAGATGCCGAAACAATTGAAGAAGGTTTTGCGGGGATCAGTGCAATCGCACCGCTGATTGAGCGAATCAAGCGGCGACAACGGCTTTTGTCCGATGCTTGGCTTAGTACGATTGGCCACAAGCGCCCAGGCATGAACCAAGGCCTTCCGTTCGACCAAGCCGCCGAACAGGCCCAAAAATTGGAGTTTGAAATTCAACAGCTCGTCAAATGAGCCGCACCATTCCCCGGTTTCAAGTTGAATTGAAATTGCTTACGACGCAACTGTTTTGTTGATTGTATAATGAAACCCTGTGCCCGGTTTACGAAGTGGGCGCAATGTGAAGGGTGCTCGGGTTTTCGGAATCGCTCAGAGACTTTCCAACTTCCCTTAGAGTCTCACGCCACTTAGTAAGCGTTTCCCTGGAGTTCCATTGGAGCTATACGATGAATATTGATTTAACAACAGAGGCTGTTCATTTTATTGAGGGCTTGGTCGCATCGGGGAAGTACGCATCAGCGAACGAAGCCGTAGCCGATGGCGTGCGCCTTCTGATGAGTCGACAACAATTAACCGCAGAGATTCAAAAGGGAATCACCGAACTCGACGGAGGTCAAGGAATCGACGGTACGCTTGTCATCGCTGAATTACGTGAAAGGGCGAAACGGCTCATGGATAAGGCGAGTTAGATGTCCAAATTGGTGATCGCACCAAGTGCCCGACAAGATTTGTCCGACATTTTCGATTTCATATCGCGAGACAAACCGATCGCAGCCGCGAATTGGGTAGAAACGCTCGAAGAGAAATGCGAGCTAATTGCCACAACCCCAGAATTCGGTGAAAAGCGTCCGGAGTTTGGAAGTGAGATTCGAAGCAGTGTCTTCGGGCGCTACGTAATTTTCTACCGCCCCATTAATGGCGGCATCGAAGTCGTTCGTGTCATCTCAGGCTACCGCGACGTTCGAATTCTATAGTACCGTCGAACTTAACTTTTTCCGTTGCCGCCGATGTCGTGTACACGAGGTTCAATAAAGAATCGTCGATAGCTTTGATTGTGTAATTACCACCGGTTACGATATTGGAACGCTTTTGGGGAATCGACTTTATTCTGGAGCAAGAAAATGAAACGAGCACGAATTTTGATGGTCATCTTGTCGCTTTGCTTTTCGGCAACTTTGTTCGGGCAAGAAAAAGCGAAGGACAAAACACCGTGGATGGATTTGGAGCATTGCGCGTTCTGCAAAAACATGTCGTCGCAGCCCGGTTTGATTCAACATGTTAAATTCGACTTCATCAAGATTCCCAACGGGATGATCACCGTCGCGTTCGTCCCGGATAACTTGAAAGAGGCGATGAAGAAAGCCGATGAAGGAATGCAGGCGACGGTGAAAGAAATGCAATCCGGAAAACAGCTCACCACCTGCGCCTTTTGCGATGCGATCGGGATGGTCATGACCCAAGGTGCCAAAGTCGAAAAATTCCAAGGCGAGGCCAGCGAAGTCTCACTGTTTACGTCGACCGACGCCGAAGTCGTGAAATCAATTCACGCCATTGCCGATCGGACGAACGATGAGTTCAAAAAGACGAAGGCTCATCACGAAACAAAGGCTGTGTCCCCAAAGAAATAGTTGGCGGGGACTATTCTGGTTCACTGTTTAACCGCCCGGCTTCCGGGCGCTGGCGGGACCACGCGGCCCGAAGCGGTCTGGTTAAACGAATACGGCGCTGCACGATCATTCGACATGTAATGACACGCAATTGAAATTTTCACATGAGAGAATTTGGCCATCGCTGACCAAAGACATACTTTCTAGAGACAAGCATGCCGATCCGTTACGAGTATTCCGTCGACGTCGCTTGTAGCCCCGCACAAGCGTTTGCATTGATTGATGACCTTCCCAAAACTCCGCAATGGCTTGCGATTTGCATCTCGCTGGAAAAGCTTTCACCTGGCCCCAACAAGGTCGGCGACAAACTGAAATACGTGCACCAACAAGGTGGTCGCTCCGCCGTCATGGACGGCGTCATCACGGAGCGCGTCCCCAACGAAAAGCTCACTTGCCAGTACGACGACAAGATGTTTCAAATCGTCATTGATTTCAACATTTCAGCCACATCACCCGGCGCACGCCTGACGCACGTCATCGCCATCACGCCCAAAACTTTTTTCTGCAAACTCATGTCGCCGCTCATCCGTCTCGGCGTCCCCAAACAAACCAAAGACGCCATGCACGCATTGCAAGCTGCGCTGGCGAAGAGTTAGCCAGTGTTTCTCACAACCGGGGTTTGTATCGAACCGCATGTTGGAGTCCTAATCCGACACGTACCTGCGTTTGAACGCGAATCGTCTTTTCCGGGCGCCTTTTCGTCATTTTTTCAGACTGGGCACGTGCTGATCGAGCAAAATTTGGTTTCCATCGGGATCGAGAAGGGTGAGACTTGCTGGTCCCGTGGTCGACTCGTTCGCTTCGGTCGTCAAAACCAAGCCTTGATCCTTGAGCACCCGCTGGATTTCGCGCACGTCGTCGAAGTCGGGCAACGTGGCAGCAGTGCGGTCCCAACCGGGGTTGAACGTCAGGATGTTCTTGTCGAACATCCCTTGAAACAGACCGATCGTGGAAGTTTCATTCTGTAGGATCAGAAAACTTTTCGGGTTCCCGCCGAAGACTCGAAAGCCGAGCTTTTCGTAGAACGTTCGCGATGCATCAAGGTCCTTGACCGTAAGACTTACCGAAAAGTTGCCAAGCCTTAGTTGAGGTTTCGCCTTTGCCTGACTGGTTTCGGAATTCTGAAAGGGTTTCGTTCGTGTTAATACGAATTCCGCACCTTTGAATTCTTTGGAGCCCGCGAACGACATCCAAGATTCGATCACGCACTTGTCCGGCCCCTCATGCCTGATCACGTCGCGTTCGGTCGCATTGGCACCCATCATCACGTATTCGCCCGTAAGTTCGATGGACACAAGCTTCCCATTGTCCGGAGTGGCTTTGCCACGAACGACGATCATGGGTGAGTCCGAGCTGGCCATGCGCACTGCTTCGTATTGGCCGGTGGAACTGGTGAAGCCGGTGTAGGAGAGGCTAGTCCAGGTTTTGTTCCCCAATTCCGGGCCGAATGTACCGTCGAATTGTTGCTCCAAGTACTTGCCGCCGAGCGCCATGCGGGCGGTCACGATCGCACTGCATTTGATCGGCTCGCCACCTGGTTTGGGCCAGAGTGAGACTGCTGCATCCCATGTTCCCTCGTCTGACTTGAGAAGGCCCATCGCCTCGTCGGAAGAACGAATTGGTGCGGAAGAATCCTGCTGTTTGATTACACGTTGGGCCGTCGTGGATGGCTCTTGTGTATTGGTTGTTTCGGCGACACAAACACCGATCATCGCGAGTAAGGACGAGACGGTTAAGAAGGAGTGAACGCGTCGAGTATTCATACAGGACTCCAGGGATGTTGAGTGATAAATTCTAGGATTGGTTTGGTCAAAGGCAGTTCATGGTCCGCCTCACTTCCACGTGATTCTCAATTGTAAAATATCATCATTGGAAGATTTTTCCAAATCTTGCGAACCGACGAAAAAGCTCGGCCGCTTTGGCCGCCGACTTACGTCGAGTGGATCAAACTCGCGATAGATTACGCAAAACGTCGGCGGCTTGAAACGGGGCTGTTCTTGACGTGGCACTCGCAAAAAACGTCGCGTACAAGCGTCGCCTTGCCGAGCGGATTTTCATCGTCGTCTGACTTTTCTCGGTGTTTCTAGCAACAGTTCGCCGTGCCCGCAATTGCGTTCAACATTGACGCCTGGCGTGATGGCACCATGAATTGGCTAAGCCGGTGGCACTCCGCCAATTGTCGTTGTTAACTGAACTGTCTTGGTAGAAGTAGCGGGTGGAACCTCTTAATCCATCCAACTACGGCTTCATACAGGGTCTTGGTAGTCTGCAAGAATTCGGCTGCGTCTTGCTCCTCAATGACGCCAACATGATCGTACATGGCCTGTCCGCGAAGACGTGAAGCGATCTCGATTTGTTCAGCGACGTCCTTAAATTGCAATCCCATGGTTAACGCTAAGGACTCGATCGTTTTCTTGTGATGGCCTTGACCTTTTCCGACGACATATCCGCTAGCCCTCAAAGCAATGGCGCACAAGTTTAGAGCTGCGTCATAGGCATGCATAAAACGCCCATCAACGCTCATTTCTTTGATCGACGCGTCTTTTATTTCGCGATCGACAACTGCAAACAATTGCTCAATCTCGGGCAACTTTGCTTCGACGGCCTTAAGCCATTGATTTCGTCGCCACTGCTCCAAGCTCATCGTTGAACTCTTCTTCCGTTGGAATTCGGTTTTTGTTTCCTATAAATAACTTAGGCTTTCGCAAAACATCTTCAATGAATGGGTTTCCATTTTCGTGACGGTTTGCAAAATTATGCATTGAGTAAATGGTCGGATTGACTTGCCGACCCAGAGTTGATTGAATCGACTTGATGGCCCCAGAAACTTCCTTAAGCGTGATGGTCCCAATAAGCATCAAATCAATGTCACTCTCGCATTCTTGTTCATTTCGGGCCACCGAGCCGTAGACGAACGCGTATTGAATTCGGTCAAAAAAGATTTCAAGATTGTAGCCAATGACTTGTTCCATTCGCAATTCGCCATGCCGTTCACGCGTAGTCACCAGATTTTCAATCGAGTCCAAAAGTTGCGGGTTTGGTGCGTCGATGGCCGTCCCAATTTTTCCCGCTTCCATTAGCCTTTGTTCAACGTCTCGCACAATTAAAGCATTCCATTTTACTCGTCCGCTGGCGTAGAGTTCTGCCAAGACAAGAGCTGCCGGAAGCGTACGAAAATTGGATTCGTCTAGCCATTCATGAAACTGGTCAAGAAACTGCTCGCCGACCGGTCCTAGTGACCGGATGCACGCCGCAGAAATCCTTTCTGAAGTCTCAATTTTCGCTAACTCAAGTAACGATGACGCTATTACAGGCGAGTGCCGAGTGGATTCGCTAAGGGCACTGACCGCACACTGGCGAACTTCTTCCGATTCAGACGCATTCAACATACATTCGCGTAACTCGCAACGCACATCGTCGCGCATTACGGCGGCGCGCTCCAAGGCACTAGCACAGGAAGCTCGCAGCGCTGCGGATTCTTTTTTGTTCAGGAATCGCTTGAATAAATAGCGAGTAGCGTCCCGCTCATTCATTCGAATGGGTAGCGTTCCAAGTGCCCGTGCGGCCAATGCCTTTACATCGTCAGACGCGCCGGTTCGGAAAATCATCTTTAGCCGAATCCGTGCTCGCTTACGTTGTTTGCGATGCGAATTGGCGGCCATTCGCATTTGCCAAATCAATACTCGCTTGGCCTCCAGAGGCAACCCGTCCCGATCGATCCATGCGTTCGCAAGTTCCAGCCAACGCTCCGGGGATTTCTTGGCCAATTCGAAATTTGGCAAATAACTCGTATCCTCAATCCCTTGGGCGGAAAATCTGCCGATCAAAACTGGCGATTCGCTCTCCGGAGTCGAACTATCGATGGAAAGCGTTATCGGTCCTTCGGCAGCTAGTACAAGAAATCTGAATTCTTCATCCGATAAATTTGCCTTGGCGGATTCCAAAATTCGCGATTTAGTCACTGTTGCAGCTTGCTCATATCGCGAACCTGTCAACATTCGCAACGATTCAAAAAGTTCGTTGGTAATTCCAAGCCAGCGCGATTCCCCGATGGCTTCCAACGAATCGAATAACGATTGGACAAATTGGCGATTGGCTACCGTTGCCCCATCGGCAAGGCATCGAAGCGCAAGGATCGGACCGCGCCGCAAGAAACGACCTGCCGGATCGGGATCCTCAACAATTGCTCTTAGCAAATCCTCCGCGCGCGGCGGATTGACTTGAGCCGCGACCAATCGCACGACCTCCGACCATTCCGGATGATAGAGATGTGAACGCAAAAGATTGGTAAGGCCTGCTTTGATGGGATCAATTTCTGCTTCCTCAATCAGACCCACGGCCGCGAAGTATTCTTGCATGGTTCGATGAGCGAATGCAAAAATTCCCGGCAATCGCTCCTCAAACAAGCCAGCACGCGCGGAAATGAATCGCAAGATCGGATCGGTCTGCTCTTTTGCCGTTTGGGGATCGAAACCAATTCGCTTACAAAGCGTTTCATGCAAATGGTCAACA
>JANMEB010000180.1:0-4833 GCA_031376585.1 Planctomycetota bacterium
CCTTTCGATTGAGGAGTAAAGGATTTTCAGGTTCGCCCGCGATCTGTAGGACAGGTCCCGACCACCCGGTTCACTTCGTAATTCTCGATGTAGAGCCCCGATCGTTGGTAATTATTTGCAGCCTAATGAAAATCCCAAAGCGTAAGCGAGGGATCAAAAACTCGCGAAACTTTACTGCCAAATCCCTCGCTCACGCTTCGGGTTGGGATAAATGCGCTTTTCAACAGGCGGTTGGCCCTTGTAAGTGGCTGCTCTGCTTTCGGTCGTTATGGTTTGAATTTCTCAAATGCCTTGCCGTTGAACTTGTACGCTCCTGCCTCGTGGGTGCCAAGCCACAGGTCACCTTGCTTGTCTTTGTAGATGGTGAACAGCGTCATATCCTTGTCACCATCTTTGACCGGATAATGGGTCATGCTTTTCCCGTCGTAGCGCCAGACTCCTGCGCCCCACGTGGCCATCCATAAGTCACCATTGCTATCTTTGACGCTTGAAATGAAGTAGGCGAAATCATCCTTATTCTGGTCTTCTGGACGGCCAATTCCTGGCTCCTTCCCGAAAGTCACTCCCTGCCCGGCCGCGCCATTCCGCTCGACATTCCAGCGATTGAAGGTACTGGTGAACAAGAGCCTGCCGTCGTTATCCTCAATAATGGAGCGAACATTGAAAGCGCTGCCCGTAGCGTCAAATCCCAGTTCCTCCTCGGAGATCCATGTAAACGTTTTCCCATCGTAGCAACACACGCCGAGATTCGTGCCGAACCACATACGTCCTTTGCTGTCCCTGAAAATGGCGTAGACATCATACGGGTTGTATTTCATGTTCGGGAATTGCGCGCGCGGGAATTGGGCAAGGAACTCTTCGCCGTCTTTGGTTTTGGGGAATTTCAGACGGTGCATCGTTTGGCCGTCATAACGAAACACCGCGCCTGAATCCTGGCCGCCCGAGAACCACAGGTCATCAGGATTCAGTCTCCAGGCGCTGTCAGCGGAAGTGTTCTCCGGCATTGTCAATGTGCTGAATGTCTTGCCATCGAATTTGCTCATGCCTTCTATCGTGGAGACCAGGATGCCGCCTGACTTGTGCTCATGAATCCCGCGGACTCGGTCACTGCGCAATCCGTCCTTCGTCGTGAACTGGGTGAGGGTTTTTCCGTCATAGCGATACACGCCTTGCACATCACTGCCGAACCAATAATTGTTCTTCATGTCTTGAAAAACTACCATTATGTTCTTGCTCATTTCCGAAGCTGTGTGGTGGACATCGAGCATGGGCGGTCGCTCGTTGCGTTCGGGTGACCAGATGCGCTGATGCAGGGTCCCGTCCTTTTCGAAGTCGAAGCGCACGACGTAAGGGACGACCCGGTCGCCTTCGTAACCTTTGAGGTCGAGTTGCAGAGCGCCGCCTTCAAGCACGGTCAGGTCGCCCTCGTACACGCCTCCACTGTTCGACAGTGCGAGGCAGCGCAGCCGGTCGGTTCCGGTGTGGTAGTAGATGTACGCGTCGAGCAGGTGAATAGGCTCGCCGTTGCCGCGCAGCGCGAACGATCGTACGTAGACCGCGTTTGCGAGTGGTATCCACTCAAAGGTTGTCTCAATGTGGAAGGCCTCTCCAGTGCCCCCACCCCAGACGACCTTTGCGTCCCAGGTGCGGCCCAGGAGCGGTTCGAGGGCCTTCAAGCGCTCCGAAGGTTTCGGCGCATCTTCGCGGGTGCGCGGTCGCGTCGCGGAGGGCGACTTGGAGCGGACGTGGTCCCACGCGTTTATCTGCTTGAGGCCGTCCGGGCCGGTCGCCTCCAACAGCGTCTCGTGGTATTTGTCGGGACCGTCGAAGGCCCAACGCAAGCCCATCTTGCGGCGATTGCCGGTCTGGTAGAGGTCGAAGGCGGCGTCCGCGGTCTGGCCCTCGAACTTGATCGTGCCTTCGCTCACGCCTCGACCAACGGTGGGAACGTCAGGGTGCAGGCTCAGCAGGCAGACCTGCTTTCGACCTGGGTGCCAGTACACGACCTCCAGCTCGCGCCACGGGTTCCCCGCCGCATCGAGTCCATCGGTCATCACGCGCATCGAGTACTTGCCCGGACCCCAGTGCCATTTGTCGAACATGCTCGTCCCGCTCGTAAACGTCACCTTCCACTCGCCGCCGACCATACGCGCGAAGCTCGCCATCGGATCAGAGACCTTGGCCTGCGCAGTCTCCTGCGCCGGCTTGGCTGGCAACGAAGTCGGGGCGGTCGCGGAGAAATTGGTGAAAGTCTTGCCGTCGTAGCGGCATGCGCCTGCGTCGACGCTGCCGAACCAGATGTTGCCAGATTTATCTTCGAGCATGCAATAGACGGTCTTGCTGCCGAGACCATCCTTTTGCGTGAAGTGCTTGAAGGACTTGCCATCATATCGAGTCGCTCCGCCTCCACTGCCGTCGGGAAAACGCCCGGGATGCCCCAGCCAAATGTTTCCCGTTCGATCGACGATCATCGAGCCAACAAAATCATCCAGCAGCCCTTCTTTGGACGTGAAAGTCGCCAACGTCTTGCCGTCGTATCGGAAGGCTCCTTCCTGGCCGCCAAACCAAAGGTTCCCTGATCGGTCCACAACCATCGAGCGAATATTCACAAATGATCTTCCGACTTGGTCGGCGAGATTGGAAAACGATTTACCGTCGAAGGAGCAGACGCCGCCCTGCGTTCCAAACCAGATTCGCCCCGAAGCATCTTGGCCGATCGTATAGACCGAGTTGTGGACGAGCCCTTCCTTCGTGGTGAAGTTGGTCATTGACTTGCCGTCGTAACGACTGACGCCGTTTCCGGTGCCGAACCAGATATTTGCATCGCGATCTTCAAAGATCCACATGACGTCGTTGTTGCCCAGGCCCTCTTTTTCGGTGAACTTCGTAAACGATTTTCCGTCATAGCGCGACGCGCCGCCCGTGATCGAACCGAACCAGAGTGCGCCCGATCGATCTTCCAAAAGCGAAAAGACGCGCGTCTTCGCCAGGCCCACTTCTTCTGAAAAGTTCGTAAAATCTTTACCGTCATAGCGAATCGGGCCGCCAAACGTGGCGAACCAAATGTTTCCAGTGCGATCCTCCCGAATGTTGCGAATGATCACCTGCGGCATGGACAAGGTCGACTTGGCCGCAGTCGGCGTGAAGTAGGGATCGCGATTCGCCGGCTTAGCGTCCGGGCTCTGGTCCTGCGCGGCGGTGCAGGCGAATAGTGCAGCGATGAGGGCCAGGGCGATGAAGGTGTGATGAAGTCGCATGGTTCCGCTTGGTAGTTGGAATGACAAAGCCAGCCTCTTGACTCGGTGGTCGGACGCCCCGACCGCGGGACGCGTATGCTGGCGGCTTGCTCATTCTCAGTTGATTGCCGCTTCGATTGCAAGAGCGCGGCCGTCACGTTTACAAATCAGTTACGCACTGGTAACACTCGCAAGCGAGAATGGCGGCAATACGAGAGTCGTGCGATTGCAGTGGGGCAAACTCGGAAACGCAAACTAAATGTTTTAGCAAGCGAATGGCGGGGCGATTGAATTTGAACCAGTGGCCTCTTGGTACCGAACGTCGGCGTTGCATAATTGCTGAATCGTTGTGATTTATTTCGAATCTGGGGCCCGTCGGACAACGCGCCTCCCTCGGATTCATAGGTATCAATTGATAAGCCATCGTCTGTTGTTGGATGCATTTGCGGCTCGTTCGCCCCCAACGATTGCTTTTGAAGGTCGTCCCATTCACCGGAATGATTTTGCCTAGTTTCTGGAAACACAAGTCGATCGTGGTGGTGCTGATTAGAATTTCGATCGGAAACTGAAGCGTTCAAACATTTTGTACCCGCGCGAACATCAATGAATCTTCAACCCGTTGTATTTGCCGATTCGCTCCAGTTCCGACAACATCTGAGCGGGGCTTTCATATCGATTCTCCGGACGCTTTTCAAGAGTCTTCATCACAATGTCTTCAAATTGCTCCTGGATCGACAACTGAAACGTTCGCGGCCGCGCGGGAACAGCCGCGCGAATCTGACGAATTAGGTCGCTGTTCGTATCCGCGCGAAATGGCGGACGACCGGTCAGGAGCGCGTACATCGTGGAACCCAGCCCGTAGATATCCGAGCGACAATCGATTGGAATATCGCCGCCGGTACTTTCCGGCGGCAGATACGCAAGATTGCCGACGATCTGGCCGGGGATCGTTACGTCAATTGCCAAGACACCCTCCAACGCTTTGACCAGCATCAGATCCCCCAGTATGCAAATCTTGTCGGACTTGCGGCGGATAATATTCACCGGCGTAACATTTCGGTGAATCACTTTGTGTTCGTAAGCCGCCTGAAGTGCTGAGGCGATGTCGACCCCAACTTTCCAGACATCCTTCCAATCGAGCATCCCATCGATCCCGATTCGCTCGATCACTTTGGTCAAATTCTCTCCCTCGATGTATTCCATCGCAACCCAGCAAAACGGCCCGGTCTTGCCGGCATGGTAGATCCGGACCAGATTCGGATGATGAATGGGCAACATCGTCTTCATTGCCCGGATGAAACGTTGCTTCTCCTCGTCGTTGCTAGTACGCTCGGGGAACAGTACCTTCACTGCGACCGGGCGATTCCTTTCAACATCAGTTCCCTTAAAAACAACTCCGGTCGAGCCGGTGGCAAGGATTGAGCCGAGCCTAAAGTTGGCAAAGGACTGGCCAACCAACTCATTGATTCCCGGATACTTAGTTTGCCCGGCCGATCCCGGCGTATTAACGGGATTATGAATCTGAACGCCGCGCACCGTTGGCGCGATAAGTGCATCGGCATCGACCAATCGGAAAATGCACTCACCAGCCTGGAAT
>JANMEB010000294.1:0-6238 GCA_031376585.1 Planctomycetota bacterium
CCAGATTTTGCGCGAGAGATCGGCGGTGAGAGTTTCGACTTCGTTGACGGCGGTAACCAAGACAGAATCGTCAAAGCTGTTGACGTATTCTGCTGCGATCTTGCCGGTTAGAGAAAGCATCTCGGCACAGTAATCGAGATAACGGCGCAATTGAAAGCCGTCCATCTTGACTTGTGGCGACGATTTCGTTGCCTGAAAAAGCCTTGGCTGGGCACGTTCCGGATCTTTGGTCAGCTGATGCATGTCGATGATGTGCGCGACCGAGCGGAGCACATGCAATGCCTTAAGACCTTCGCGACGTTTGTAGCGGGTCTCCATCGTGACGAGAAAAAAGATCGCCGCTCCCACGAGAATGGCTTGGTTCGCTAGGGCGTCCATGCCTTGGAAAAAGTCGGGCCAGGCGATTCCGTGGCCTTTCCAATCCAAGAAAAACAATTGCGCGCATGTCGCGATCAAGATCAAGCCAATGATTGCCGCGGCGACAATGCGAAAGCCCAGCAGGGGTCGCCCCAGCCAATTTGATTTGGCTTCGGCTTGCTTCGCAACCAGCAAAAGCTTCGAGCAGACTTGCCCCAAACCCGAACCTGGAAATCGGTCCTGGATTCGGTCCGCAAGCCGCTGGATGGTCAACTCAATTTGCTGCGGTTGAAGCGTCAGTTCGTCCATTGAGCCAGTACCCCGTTGATTCGGCAAGGATGACAACGGAGTCCTAGACCCTATTTTTGAGTCGACGAATCCGCAGTAATGGTTGCGGCTGCTTCTTCGCGTTTCAACAGCACGCTCGTGATGACCCAACCGTCATCTTTCGATTCGACAACCCAGCCGGTTGCTCCGAGGTGTGTCGCGACGACCGATTCATACTCCGGCATTTTGGACGGATCGAATTTACGCGGTTGATCGCCATTCTTTTCGACTTCTTCGCGAACGGCACCTAGCATCTTGGCAAGAAACGTGTTTGCCGATTGAAGTTCGTCATTACGTGCCAATTCGTAGTTGGCTTCCAAAACACGGTCCAGCCGGGAAAAGTGCCGCAAGCTAATGTCTGGCGCATTGGCGAACTTGTTCAGCATGTCTCGGACTCGAACATAGTCGGAATCCCTCCCGATGTCTTGAGGTTTGGCGGTAAGAACTCGCGCCAAGTAATCTTTGTCATTGGAGATAAAGACGTAACCATTGTGGACGGCGACAAAGGACTGCGACAAAATTTCGCCTCGCTTTGATTCGCCCGCTTCCGGTCCCTCGGAATCTGGCTTGTCCGCGCCGCCCGGAGGAGTTTGTGCTTGCACTTCCTCCAAATTCATGTCACCAAATATGTCGTCGCTCTCGTCGTCGACGGGAACTTCTTCGGAGTAAATATTGATTTTGCCATCGCTTACTAGTTCCGTCTTTGGGGCGCCGCCAAAATAGTTTTTGACTTGCTGATGTACGAAGGCTGCCTCCTTTTTGATACCGATCGCAACGACGAACTTTTCGCTATTGGCGTCGATTGGCGCGACGATTTCTGTAACGACTGAAATCCGATTATTGAGACATTCAACCAATTTTCGAACATCAACGTTGTTCGTTTCTTTGATGTTCTTGAGCATGTTTTCAAACGCGTTTTCGGCCGTTGCCGCATCCACTACGTGATAAATATTGTTTACGAGTTTTTCAAGGTTCCATGTAAACGTGACGTACGACGCGGCCGTCTCAGGTACCCAGGACTCTGGATCGAATGTGACATTGTCGCGATTAAAAAAGTCCAAAATCGCGGCAGCTTTCGGGTATTTGTTCGCGCCGGCCTCCACTACGGCCGGAGCATAGATAAACGTCCTATGGAGCATTTCCTGATCGCCGGTTGCCAACGCCAAACTGCCGGCGGCACCCTTGACTGAATCGATCCCGGATTTATTAACCATTTCCGCGAATTTGGCAGATCGCTGTTTGGTTTCAGGATCTTGATCCTCTTCGGCAATCAAGCGGGCCAAGTCCAAATATCCAAATGGATCGACAAACCAGCGGACGTGGCCCCGAAGTTCCTTCGCGTCGAACTGGGAACGTTTGATCAATTCGATAAAGACTTTGTCACTAGCCAACGAGCCATCGAGCGGCGTCTCTGGAACGGTGAGTCGACTGATCACTTGACCAAACAACTCGCTGTTATCCGCGGAAACCAACCAGTCGCCTGCGATGGCATGATACGCGACGCGCTGACGAGTGGCGCCCGGTCGCAAAGGAAAAGTCCATTTGGTGGCGTCGATGCCGTGGAACTTTTCCGTCGAGGAAACCGCGCTGGATTTGCGCAGGTCGTCTGCAGCCTTCTTTAAAATTTCAGCGGCCTTATCCTTGCACTTGGCGACGTCAACCAGCAAGATGACACCATGCTTATTACGTTGGACTTCTCCTGCCGCGTCTCGTGGCAAAACGCCAGCGATACAAATCTCGCCGGTATCCAGAGCTTCGAATTCCGAAAGCTTGATTCCATGCCGCAATTGATCTTCATTCATCCGATCGCGTATTTGTTCACGCAAATCTTCTACGAATGGTTTAAGCCGCTCGTCGTGCGCCAATTGCCCAATTTGGGTCAGTGCAAAGGCTTCGTTCAGCGCCTTAGGGTCGGGCACGGAAATCCAAGCCCGCGTGGAATTTGGCAGAAACTGCTCGCTGGACTTCTTGTCGATTACGTCTTGACATGGGCAAACTGCCGTACAAATTAACCAGACGGCGCAACCGGCCACCGCAATTCCGATTCGTTCGCAAATCTTCACGTCATGCTCCTTCGTTGCGGCGCTGGCGTGCCCCAGACTCGACCGCGTCTTTTCATCGACCAGACAAGTGCCCGGAAACACGCTATCTTCGTTGATCGCCACGAATTACGTAAACTGAATAATCTGGCGGTAATCATATCAAACCAAGGCAGAACGTAAAACTCTGAAAACGGTCCGTTCCAAATGAATTCGCCCGGAAGTTCGCCGGGTCGATTGGTCCGTGCCAGGCTTAATTGACCGATTTACATTTGCATTATCGCAAATCCGCAATGCAATCTGATCCATTGAATCGAGGCAAGCGATGTCTGAAAACGAAATCTACTCCAATCCACTGGTGACTCGATATGCCTCGCGGGCCATGAGTCAATTGTGGAGCGAGCAACGCAAGATCGCTACCTGGCGGCGACTCTGGTTGTATTTAGCGGAATGCGAACGCGAACTTGGACTGGACATCTCAGAACATCAATTGACCGAGATGCGGAATAACTTGGATCAAGTCGATTTCGACCGCGCCGCAAAATACGAGCGGGATTTGCGCCACGATGTGATGGCTCATGTACACACGTTCGCCGATGCTTGTCCGGCGGCGCGACCAATCATTCACCTTGGCGCAACAAGCTGCTATGTGACGGACAACGCGGACTTGATGTTGATGCGCGAGTCCCTGAACTTGCTCGCAGTGCGCCTAGCTCAAGTCATCGACGAGCTTGCAAAATTCGCCGCACGACACGCAGACCTGTCGTGTCTTGCGTTCACTCACTTGCAGCCCGCGCAGCCTACGACCATCGGCAAGCGGGCGTGCTTGTGGAATTACGATTTGGTTTTGGACTTGCAACAAACCGAGCGGCTGCTGGGAGATCTGGCCGCGCGGGGAGCAAAAGGCACAACCGGCACCCAAGCCAGCTTTCTCGAATTGTTCAAGGGCAACCACGACAAAGTAAAACGACTCGATCAAATGGTCGCTCAGCGAATGGGTTTTGACCGGACACTTCCCGTGACCGGGCAAACGTATACGCGAAAAATAGACTCGCGTTTGTTGGACGTGCTGTCGGGAATCGCGCAATCGGCACACAAGATCGCGACCGACTTGCGTTTGTTGGCGCACCGAAAGGAAGTCGAGGAACCGTTTGAAGCAAACCAGATCGGGTCGTCGGCGATGGCTTACAAGCGGAATCCAATGCGATCCGAACGGATTTGCGGACTCGCTCGATTTGTGTTTAGCTTGCAGACCAGCACGGTTCAAACAGCCGCGAATCAATGGATGGAACGGACGCTCGACGACAGCGCTAACCGGCGTTTGGTAATTCCCCAAGCCCTAATGGCAGCCGACGCTATTCTCATTTTGCTAAAAAACGTCGCCGCAGGACTCATCGTTTACCCACAAGTCATCGCCAGCTATTTGGACGCCGAACTGCCGTTTATGGCGACAGAAAATATCCTCATGGCCGCCGTCGCCAAGGGAGGAGATCGACAAGCGTTGCACGAGGCCATTCGGCAACACAGCCAACTTGCCTCCGCCCAAGTCAAACAACATGGCAAGCCCAACGATTTGATCCAGCGTTTGCAGCAAGATTCCCGTTTTCGCGGCATCGATTTCAAAAGTGTGCTCGACGTCAAGTCCTTTGTCGGCCGCGCGCCGCAACAAGTCGCCGAGTTCATCGCCGAATTCAATGAACCCATTCGAGCAAGATACCGAGATCGAAATGTCGCGGATGGCGAGGTTGTCGTATAAGCCCTATCAGACGCAACACGCTAGCGTCCGGTTTCTTCGCCCGCTCCCAAGCTCCAAACTGTGTTATGCAAACGGTACCTCCTCCCCAAGAATTTCCGCCATCGCGTTTGCTGCCGCCAGTTGTTCAGCAATTTTCTTGCTCAATCCGCGAGCCGGAGAGTAGCGCCGGTCGCCAACCTTCGCACGAATTTCAAAAGTCTTGCTGTGATCCGGGCCGTGTTGCGACAGAAGTTCATAGAGTGGCGATTCGCCGAAGTGTTTTTGGCAATATTGTTGCAAAGTTGATTTATGATTCCGTTCCAATTCGCCTTTGACGGCCGCAATCACTTCTTTCTCAAGCTGCCGCATGATGAACGCTTTGGCCGCGTCCATTCCGGCATCCAAATAAATTGCGGCAATCGTCGACTCAAATGCGTTCGCTAAAACGGACATGGGAATGGTAGCGGTGCGCGTCACGCCTTTGCCCAAGACTAAGCATTGCTCAAGCTTCAATTCGAGTCCAAGTTTTGCACACGTTTGGCGGCTGACGAGGATCGACTTGATTTGCGTAAGGTCCCCCTCCATCCATTCGGGATATCGGTCAAACAAAAACTCGCAAACCGTGAATCCTAATACAGCATCGCCTAAAAATTCCATTCGCTCGTTCGACTCCAATCGCCTGTCGGAGCTGGATGCGTGAGTCAGCGCCTCGAAAAGCAAACATTTATTTGCAAATTCGTAGCCGATTCGCCGCTCGCATTCGCGCAGCCAACTCAGTTGAATCTCGCTCAATTCCGAATCGTTGCTTGGCATAAAATAAAGGTGTCAGGAACCGTTTTCGGTTAATTTGGGTCGGCCTTGGGGACGCAAGGTACTTTCGAGCCCCAAGCGTTTCACGATCCGCGCGGACCAACGCTCGTCGCCGAATGGATTGCCTCGAGTCACGCTGCGACGCAAGGCCGACAACTCAGCTTCGGATTGCGGTGCGTTGACGTGTTCCAGCCAACCGGCCGAGCGGCGCACCGGCCAGGCTGTCAATAGTGCTTTTCCGGAAACTTCTCCACGCACCCAGCGACCGAGACTGCCCCAACGCCAATCCTCCGCTCGCTTGACAAGATTAGCTCGCAACGCATTGCGTTCCACATATCGACAAACCGTTAAGAAATGTTCTTCGTCCTGAACCGGAAAAGATTTGAAACGGCCCTGGTAAACGTGGCCGCTTCCGGTGCTGTGGCGGTGAGCGTGCCAACGTTGACTATGCGTCAAGCTCAGCCATCCGACGAACTTCGACAGTTCACCGTCTTCGTGGGGCCTAACCACCAAGTGCCAATGATTGGGCATAATGCACCACGCGAACAAGTCGGTTCCGGTACGCTCGACCGCTTGTTGGAGGATCCGTTCAATCGCCTCGTAATCGCCATCTTTTTCGAAGATGGTCATCCGCGCATTGGCGCGGTTCAGCACATGGTAAATCAGCCCGCCATCCGCCGCTCGTTTCGGTCTCCCCATGCCCCTAAACTAGCAAAGTCCGACCGCAATGTCAATAATCGGTTCCTGACACCTTTTTTCGAGGAGCGTTGACTGCTTTCAATCCGCGGCAGAGGCCGGATTGGCAGTAGTTGATGTAGGCTTTCGTGATGTCCTGAAAGTCCTGAGTGGACGTCGGAACGAACGAAGGGTTCAAGGGTAATTGGCCGCTTGAGGAGAAGTCGATTGAGCCCGCACCAATAGTTGGGCCTAGTGGGTACGTCGGTCTGCCATCGTTCGATTGGTTGGACGC